>JACPQK010000056.1 GCA_016190535.1 Chloroflexota bacterium
CTGGGGGTCAACTCCTGGCAGGGCGAGGACTTCCTGGAGTTACGGCTCCTGGACTTTGCGCCCGCGGGCACCATCCCCCTTTCAGCCTAGCCCTTGCCTCCATCCGCCTCCGGGCGCAGAGTATTTTGGCTGATCGTGCCCCTTGCGGCCTCTCCGAGGAGGAAGACCTTTAGACTGCGCCTCCGCTCTGTCCGTCGTCCCCGGACGCTGGGGGCAACGCCTTCTCGGATGCGGGTGCCACGTAGGGCACAGGCACCGGAGGACTCACCAGCCGGGCCCGGTAAGCCAGGAAGGGCACGGTGAGGGCCAGCAGACCCAGGGCAATGAGCTGGGCGGCGTTTAGCCCCGCGAGCACGGGGATGTTCCCCCTCAGGAAGCTGATGAAGAAACGGCCGAAGGAGTAGGTGGCCAGGTAGGCCGCGAAAAGGGCGCCGGAGGGCTGGAGGCGGTCCCTTAGTTTAAGCACGGCTCCCAGGGCAACGAGGTCCCAGAGGATCTCATAGACGGGGGTAGCGTGGGTGGGCACCCCCAGGGGCGCAAAGGAGTTCGGGTGGGTGTACACCAGCGAGAAGGGGAAGCTGGTGGGGGTGCCGTGGGCATCTCCGTTAACGATGTCCCCTAGCCGCCCGATGGCCTGGGCGATGAGCAGGGCGGGGGCCGCCAGGTCGGCTAGCTGGCCAATAGGGTAGCCTTTGATCCTGGCGTAGAGGGCTCCCCCTGCGAAGCCCCCCAGGATGGCCCCGTATATGGCCAGGCCCCCTTGCCAGATAGCAAAGAAGGCCCAGGGGTTCTGGGCATAATAGTCGAAGGTATCGATGAGGGTGAATACCCTGGCCCCGACTATGCCTCCCACTATTCCCCAGAGGGCGACGTTATAGACCCACTCCTCGGGCAGGCCGCGGGGTCTCGCCCAGCGCACCGCCAGGGCAATGGCCACTACCACGGCCACAAAGATGGACAGGCCGTGCCAGGACAGGACGAAAACGCCGAAATGGGCGATGTCCGGGTCCAGGCCGATGGAGATCCTCATGTCCCCTTCTCCTCTTTCGCCCTAACTATTAGCTTCGCCGTGGGCAGGGCGTCAACGGCAGGGTGTCGGGCCTGGGGAGGCAGGGCCCCCCTACCCTTCAGGCCCCTTGAGAGGTCGAGCCAGCGCTGGTCTGCGGCGCAGGGAGAAGTCTCCCCCGGAGCAACAGAAAGGCGGTGGCAGCGCCCACCAGGAGCAGGGCGATGACCTGGGCTGCATTTAGTCCGGCCAGCACGGGCGTGTTCTCCCGGAAGAAGCTGATGAAGAACCGTCCCAGGGAGTACAGGACCAGGTAGACCGCAAAGAGGGCACCGTCAGGGCGGAGACGGCCCCGGAGCTTGAGGAGCGCCCCCAGCACTAGCAGGTCCCAGACTATCTCATATATCGGGGTGGCATGGGTGGGCACCCCGATGGGGGGATAGGGGTTGTTGGGGTTGGTATAGACCAGGGCAAAGGGCCAGGTGGTAGGTGCGCCGTAGGCATCCCCGTTCACGATGCAGCCCAGTCTCCCCACGGCCTGGGCAGCGATCAGGGCGGGGGCCGCCAGGTCCGCGATGCGGCCCACGGGATAGCCCTTCCTCAGGGCGCAAAGGGCACCCCCGGCAAAGCCTCCCAGGACGGCTCCGTATATGGCCAGGCCCCCTTCCCACAGGGCGAAGATGGCCAGGGGGTGCTGGGCATAGTAGTCAAAGGTATCTATCAGGGTAAAGAGGCGAGCGCCTACCACCCCACCCACAATGCCCCACAGGGCTACGCTGGTTATCCATTCGGCGGGCACCCCGCTGCGCCGGGCCCCCCGCAATGCCAGGGTTATCCCCAGCGCTATGGCTGCCAGGATGGCCAGGCTGTACCAGGACAGGACAAAGGGACCGACATGGACGATCACTGGGTCTAGCCCAATCGAAATCCGCATGTTTCCTCCTCCGCCAGTGCCTCATATTAAGGGCTTACAGCACCAGGAGTCAAGGCAGTTTAGGGCAAGCTACCTGAGGTCATTTACTGTTGCCCCCGGCTGAAGCCGGGGGCTTCATGCCCCACCCTTCGGGGGAAGGGTGGGGTGTTCCTGAACGACCGCTAGCTACCTTCTGCTTTACTTTCGGACTATGTTATGCTAACCTTTATGCGAAGCCCCACGCTATTAACGGCGGCTTTAGACACCGGTAAACGGCACATAGGGGTAGAGAAGGGTGGATTGATTGATGTGTTTGCCAACTTCTTCTTTAGGCTCGCTGGTGCATTAGTCCTGGGTTACCTGGGGTGGAGGTTGGGCCAGACCTTTGGCAGTGGCCCGGACCCCCTGGGTTGGCTCCTGGGCTTCACCGTGGGTGGGGTGGTGCTAGGCTTTTTGCTGGCTCCAGCAGCGGTCTCTCCACTGGTGGGCTGGTTCCGGCGGGCGATAGTTCGCGTCTCCATCCATCACTTCGTTTCGGGCCTGGTGGGCCTGGCCATTGGGCTGGGCCTGGGCGCTCTGCTGGCTCCTCCGCTCTCCTTACTGCCGGGGATGTGGGGACAGTTGGCCCCCATCGTGGTCAGCCTGCTGCTGGGCTACATTGGGGTAGCCATCGTCGTCGCCCGGGAGGGGGACATCCTCCAGATCCTGGGGGGATCCTTTGCCAACATGGTGGCTTCGGCCCGGCGCAGTGGCCGGGGCAATCAGATACTGCTGGATACCAGCGCCATCATCGATGGTCGCATCGCCGACGTATCCCAGACAGGGTTCATCCAGGGTGCCCTGGTTATCCCCAAGTTCATCCTAGACGAGCTCCAGTTCATTGCTGATTCTACGGACAGCCTGCGGCGCAACCGGGGCCGCCGCGGTCTGGAGGTGCTTAACCGCCTTCAGAAAGAGACCACGGTGCCTGTCCAGGTCCTGGACGTCCTGGTGGAGGATGCGGACGATGTGGATAGCAAGCTGGTCAAGCTGGCCAAGCGGCTGCGGGCACCCATCGTCACTGGTGACTACAACCTCAACAGGGTGGCCGAGCTCCAGGGGGTAAAAGCCCTCAACGTTAACCAGTTGGCCAATGCCCTCAGGCCTGTGGTCCTTCCCGGTGAGGAGCTATCCCTGCGTATCCTCCAGGAAGGTAAGGAGATGGGCCAAGGCGTGGGCTTCATGGATGATGGCACTATGGTGGTGGTGGAGGGTGGCCGACGCTACCTCAATCGGGACCTGAGCGTGGTGGTCAGCCGGGTGCTCCAGACGGCGGCGGGGCGCATAATCTTCGCCCATCCCCGGGGTGAATGAATGATAGGGCAGGGTGAGGCGCAAAGAGAA
>JACPQK010000055.1 GCA_016190535.1 Chloroflexota bacterium
CATCGAGAGCGCCGAGCTCATCAAGCACGCCTCCAACTGCTTCCTGGCCCTTAAAGTAAGCTATATCAATGCCATCGCCAACATCTGTGAGCGGGTGGGAGCGGATGTGACCAGAGTGGCCGAGGGCGTGGGCCTGGACCCCCGCATTGGCCCGGCCTTCTTGAGGGCAGGGACAGGCTATGGAGGCTCCTGCTTCCCCAAGGATGTGGCTGCCTTCGTCCGCGTGGCCGAAGAGGCAGGCTACCATTTCGACCTCCTTCGGGAAGTGGAGCGGATTAACCAGGGCCAGCGCCGGTTAATGGTGGAGAAGGCCAAAGGGGCACTGTGGACCCTCCGGGGAAAGACCATCGGCGTCCTGGGCCTGGCCTTCAAGCCCGACACCGACGATATCAGGGAGTCACCAGCTATCGCCGTCATCCGCCTCCTCCAGCGGGAGGGAGTGCAGGTCCGGGCCTATGACCCTCGGGCCGGGGATAATGCCAGGTCCGTGCTGGAAGGGGTGGCCTTCTGTGTCAGCCCCTATGAAGTGGCCCAGGGGGCCGATGCCCTGATGGTGCTCACCGAGTGGGATGAGTTCAAGGACCTGGACCTCCCCCGGCTCAGGGGGTTGCTCCGCTCACCGGTGATAATAGACGGCCGCAATCTGTGGCCCCCCAGCCAGATGGCCCAGGAGGGCTTCCAGTACTATAGCGTTGGCCGTTGACCCCCTTCGGGGAGAACATACCGAGCAGATCCCCTGAGGGCGGTCCGCTACCCTGTGCTATAATCTCCACGGTATACTGGACATCCAATCCATTACTCTCAGGAGGCGGAAGTGCGGGCTATCCTCAGCGTTTCTGACAAAGCGGGACTCGTGGAGTTCGCCCAGGGGCTGGCAGGCCTGGGCTGGGAGCTTTTCTCTACAGGGGGCACCCAGCGCGCCCTGGAGCAGGGTGGGGTGGCGGTGGCCGGTGTCTCCAGGCTTACGGGCTTCCCGGAGATCCTCGATGGCCGGGTGAAGACCCTGCACCCGGCCGTCCATGCGGGCATCCTGGCCCGGCGTGGGGAGCCCCGCCACCGGGCGGAGCTGGCCCAGCACGGCCTGGGCACCCTAGACCTCATTGCGGTGAACCTCTATCCCTTCCTTCAGACCGTGGCCCGTCCCGGTGTGGCCCTGGAGGAGGCCCTGGAGAACATCGACATCGGTGGGCCAACGCTCATCCGGGCTGCCGCCAAGAACTTCCCCGATGTCATCGTGGTGGTGGACCCTTCCGATTACAGCACTGTGCTGGAGAGATTGCGGGGGAAGGGCCTCTCCCTTTCCCAACGCCGGGCCCTGGCCCGCAAGGCCTTCCAACACTGCGCCGTCTACGACACTGCCATTGCTCGCTACCTGGGGGTTGGGGACGAGTCCTTCCCAGAGGAGCTGAGCTTTGCCCTGCGCAAGGCCCAGGCCCTGCGCTACGGGGAGAACCCCCACCAGCAGGCCGCCTTCTACAGGGAGGTGGTGCCCGGCTCCCCTACCGCTAGCATTGCTACTGCCCGGCAGGTCTGGGGCAAGGAGCTGTCTTTCAACAACATCCTGGACGCCGACGCCGCCTGGACCACCGTGGTGGACTTTCCGATGCCCTCGGTGGCTATTGTGAAGCATACCAACCCCTGTGGTCTGGCCCATCACGCCAGCCTCATCCAGGCCTACCGGGGGGCCCTGGCCGGGGACCCGGTCTCCGCCTTCGGTGGCATTGTGGCCTGCAACGTCCCCATAGATGGTGAGGCAGCGCAGGAGATGGCCAAGACCTTCTTTGAGATAATCATCGCCCCCGGTTTTTCCCCCGAGGCCCTGAAAGTGCTTCAGGCGAAGAAGGATCTGCGGCTCCTTCAGCTCCCGGCGCAGTCTCCGGGCGCAGAGCTGGATGTGCGCCGGGTAACCGGTGGCTTCCTGGTGCAGACTCCCGATATGGACCAGGAGGACTCCGGCACCTGGAAGCTGGTGACCTCCCGGGAGCCTTCACCCCAGGAGCGCCCGGATATGGAGTTCGCCTGGAAGGCGGTGCGGCACATCAAGTCCAACGCCATCGCCGTGGCCAGGGGGGGCCGCATGCTGGGCATGGGGGCGGGCCAGCCCAACCGGGTGAACAGCGTGGAGCTGGCCCTGAAGCTGGCGGGGGCCGAAGCCCGAGGGGCGGCGCTGGCCTCCGACGCTTTTTTCCCCTTCCCTGATAGCATTGAGCGGGCAGCCTCAGCGGGTATCACGGCCATTGTGGAGCCGGGGGGGTCGTTGCGCGACAGCGAGGTAATCGCCGCCGCCGAGAGGGTGGGCATATCTTTGCTGTTTACCGGCAAGCGGCACTTCAGGCACTAGGCAGGGACTCTACGAGGGGAAAGTAAGGGCGGACGGCTGTCCGCCCTTACCTGTGTCCTGGACAGCGACATTAGTAACCCGTAAGAGGTAGGTCTTGGAACGTAAGATACCCCGGTGCATGAGCACCCAGCACCCGGATAATGTGGCTGCGCCCTTCTTTGCCCAGTCCCCTGTCCTGGAGGGCGAGGACGAGATCGAGGAGGCCCACCAGGTCTTCTCTACCCTGGGCATGGACGAGCAAATGTGGGACTATGAGGGGAAAGAGGTGGACCACTATGTGGTGAAGAAGCTCCTCACCAGGTACGAGGAGTTCTTCCGCCAGAGGGTCCTGGGCCGGGAGGTCTTCCTCACTTACCGGGTCCCTAATCCCAGGGTGGAGAGGGCCGAAGGCAAGTGGCTTCTGGAGACGCTGCGCAGCATCCCCCGGAGCTACGACGTGGCACGGGAGTTCTACGGGGAGGGGGCAGTACCCCCTGTGTTCGAGGTCATCATCCCGATGACCATCTCTCCCCTGGAGCTAGAGCGAGTGTACCGCTACTACAGACAGCAGGTCGCGGGGGAGGAGGTGCTCTCCCTGATAGCGGGGGATGTGCCCATTGGCCAGTGGGTGGGGCAGTTCGAGCCCAAGACCATAAACGTAATACCCCTCTTTGAGGACATCCCTCAGCTTGTAGGTTGCGATCAAATTGCCGGCGAGTTCCTCCGCACTCACCCGGAGATCCCCTATCAGCGGGTATTCCTGGCCCGGAGCGACCCTGCCCTCAACTACGGCTACGTGAGCGCCTTCCTGGCCCTGGAAGTGGCGCTGCTCCGGCTCCACCGTCTGGAGATGGAGTGGGGCAAGCCTATTTACCCCATCCTGGGGACGGGGAGCGCCCCCTTTCGGGGGAATCTGAAGCCCGGCAACGTGCGGAACTGCCTGGAGAGCTACCCCAGCGTGCAGACCTTCACCCTTCAGTCGGCCTTCAAGTACGACTACCCGCTGTCCCAGGTCCAGGGGGCAGTCCAAGAGATCCATTCCTTCCCGCGGGGAAAGCCCCGGGAGGTAGATGAGGAGAGGTCCCTGGGCATAATCCATCGTGCCTCCTCGACCTATCAGCAGAGGCTTCAGGAGGGCCTGGCTGACCTGGCGCTCTCCGTATCCCCCTGCGTGCCCTCTCGGAGGAAGAGGAAGCTACATATCGGGCTCTATGGCTACTCCCGGGGATTTGCCGGGGTCTCCCTGCCCAGGGCCATAACTTACTGTGCTGCCCTCTATTCCGTGGGGCTGCCGCCGGAGATTATCGGGCTGGACGGCCTGGCTGCGGAGGACTGGGCCTACCTCTCTCAGGACGCCAACTTTCAGGCGGACCTGAAGGACTCCCTGGCCTTTGTCAACGAGGAAGTGCTGCTCCATTACCTGCCCGGGGCCAGGGCCATACTGGACCGGGTGGACTACCAGCCCCACCCCGAGCACAAGAAGCTGGCCCGGATGATCTATCAGGCCACCCGGGAGGGTATCCGGCCCGCCCTGATAGGGGGCATGCTGGAGGAGGCCGCCCGGGTCCGGGGCTTTTTGGGCTAGGGGTCGTATCCCCTTTGTCCCTCTGTTACAATGGGTGGCGTGGCGATGGAAGTCCCCTGCATCGCCGATCTCCCGGACCTGGTGTCGGCTCTGCCCAGGGCCGAGAGGGAGGCCTTTCGGCGTATCTTCGATGTGCGGGTGGTCTACGGCGAGCTAAGGCCTCCAGAGACTATGCACTCCTGGCTGATGAGACAGTTTGGCTCTGTGGCCTCGGTATTTCGCCAGAAGATAGTCCGGGTGACCAACCTGGTCACCGGCGACGGGGCCCTGTTCAATGAGTTGCGGGCACGTCGCCCCGTGGACGTGCGGGAGCGACTGGGCCTCAAGGCCCAGATCCTGGACGGCCTGCGCAACGACCCCCTGTCCCATCCCCTTACCGAGACCCCGGAGGACGTCTTTGGGCGGGTCAGAGGGAAACACTGCATTACAGCCAGCAACATCGCCAAGTACGATGGCCTCCACGCGATCGTTATCTTCGATGACCCAGACCCTCTGCGCTTCGATGAAGAGAGGGTGGCGGACTATGTGTGGACCGCCTGGCGCTGGGCACAGGCCGCCCACGAGTATGATCCCCTGGCCAGCTACTTCCTCTTCCTCTGGAACTGCTTGTGGCGGGCGGGTGCCACCCTGATCCACGGCCATGCCCAGGTGCTGCTGGCCCGCTACTATCATTACTCCCGGGTGGAGAGATTACGGCGGGCTGCCTTAAGCTATGGAGGAGACGGCAGGGGCAGCTACTTTGAAGACGTCTTCCACATCCACAAAGCCCTGGGACTGGGTTGGGAGCAGGAAGGAGTGCGGGTGCAGGTGTGTCTCTGCCCCGTCAAGGAGAAAGAGGTGATGGTCCTGGGCCAGGCTCTGGACGACAGGTACCTCAGCGTCCTCTATCGTGCGCTGGCCTGTCTCCGGGACCGCCTGGGGGTAAGCAACTTCAACCTGGCCCTGGTGACGCCTCCCCTCGGCCCCACGCAGGAGAGCTGGGAGGGTTTCCCTGTGATTGCTCGCGCTGTAGACCGGGGTGACCCGGAGAGCCGGGCCTCGGACATCGGCACCATGGAGATCTACGCTAACCCTGTGGTGGCCACTGACCCCTTTGTGGTGGCCCATGAGCTGATCCCCTACTTGGAGGCGGTATGAGCCGGGTAGATGTGGTCATCCCGGTCTATAACGAGGAGAA
>JACPQK010000059.1 GCA_016190535.1 Chloroflexota bacterium
CCTGTCTCGTTAATTCTTTGAGTAATTCTGTCGCCTACCTACTCGGTTCACGCCCTTGGTGGCGGCAGATACCTCACCCCCTTTCCCCCTCTCCTGCAGAGCTTGTCCTGAGCGCAGCCGAAGGAAGAGGGGGAAAGAGAGGAAATCTGGGGGACACCCCCAGACCCCCGGCAGGCCGACCTGTCGGCCTTCACCCGCACGAGCCCTGATTTATTCAATGTATTTCCGAGACGGGACACTAGCCCCGTTTAGGCTTGCTGCCATCTATGGTATAATCCCCTCAGTCTTACTATCTGGCTGGAGACCCTTTGGAAGTAGTCTCTGTCACCCCTGCCCCGCTGGCTCGGCTTATCGCCGAGTTCCATAAGCTGCCGGGCATCGGCCCCAAGAGCGCCCAGCGCTTGACTTTCTACCTGGTGCGCGCCCCGGCGGAGCAGGCCCGGGCCCTGGCCGAGGCCATCATCTCCGTCAAGGAAACCGTGGTGTTCTGCTCCCGCTGCCAGAACGTTACCGAGACCGACCCCTGCGCCCTGTGCCGGGACCCGGCCCGGGACCGTAGCCGCATCTGCGTTGTGGAGGAACCCATGGACGTGCTGGCCCTGGAGCGCACCGGGCGCTACCGGGGCCTCTACCACGTCCTTCACGGCGTGCTCTCCCCCATGGACGGTATTGGCCCCGAGGACCTGCGCATCCGGGAGCTCCTGGGGCGGCTGGAGGGGGTCCAGGAGGTTATCGTGGCCACCAACCCCACCATGGAGGGGGAGGCTACCGCTATCTATCTTCAGAGGCTGCTGACACCCCTGGGGGTGAAGACCACCCACCTGGCCCGGGGGCTGCCCGCCGGCGCGGACCTGGAGTACGCCGACGAGGTCACCCTCTCCCGGGCCTTGGAGGGAAGGCAGTCCTTCTAACTCTAACTCAGATGCAGGTCCTCCCAGGTGTTTAAGCCCCACTCCTACAAGGCAGAGGCCCTGGTCCTTCGCCGCGCCCGCGTGGGGGAGGCGGACCTGTTGCTAACGTTGTTCACCCCCACTGAAGGCAAGGTGCGGGCAATGGCCCGGGGTGCCGTCCGGCCTGGCAGCAAGCTGGGGGGGCATCTGGACATGCTCATGCGCAGCTCCCTCCTCTTGGCCCTGCCCCGGAGCGGAGGGACAGACATAGTGGCCCAGGCCCACACTATTCACAGCTATCTCCCCCTGCGGCACAGCCTGGAGGACATCGGCCGCGGCCTCTACCTGGCAGAGCTGGTGGACCGTTTCCTCCCCGAAAGGCTCTCGCAGCCTCAGGTCTACTTCCTGCTGCTCCATGCTCTGCACCGTCTGGTGGCGGGGGATGGTGATGCTGTAGTCAGGCACTTTGAGGCCCAGCTCCTGGGACTTCTCGGCTACCGTCCCGAGCTTTATCACTGTCTCGCCTGCCATGCCCGCCTGGGCAGGGGCACTGCCTTCTTCTCCCCCGCCAGCGGGGGGCTGTTCTGCGTCCGTTGCCGTAGCCAGGACGCGGTGTCCCGGCCCGTCTCGGAGGCCGCCCAGCGTGCCCTGCGCTCCCTCCTGGAACAGGGGCTGGAGGTGCGTCTGACGCTCACATCGGAGCTGATAGAAGAGTTGCGGGGCCTGCTGCGCAGCTATATTAGCTGTCTGCTGGAGAGGGATGTATCCTCGGCCCGCTTCCTGGACAGCGTCCGGCGGCCGGTAGCGGAGTCGCCCCGGGCATGAACCAGGGCCTCTGGATAGCCCTCATGGGCATGACCATGGTCTTCCTGGACCTGGGCCTCCTGGTGGCTGTGATCGCCCTTCTGGAGCGCGCTTTTCGCCCTCCCTCCAAGACCGCGGAGCATCCCCCAGCGGCCCATGAAG
Organism: Chloroflexota bacterium; assembly: GCA_016190535.1. The sequence continues at coordinate 1,857 of JACPQK010000059.1, forward strand.
CCGGCTACGCTGACGATGCTCCCGAGGCTGGTCCTGAGGGTAAGGCGATGGCCGCCGCCATTGGCCTGGCGCTAGCCCTGGCCCAGCAGGGGCCTGCGGGCAGTCGCCGCGAGCAGCTCACACAGCCCAGCGCCTGGCGCTACGCGGGCCGGCGCTATCAAATGCGCTCCCCCTCCCACCCCTGGCAAAGATGAAAGTCTATCGGGTCACTGTAAGGGGTAAGACCTACCAGGTGGAGGTGGGTGACCTTTCCGTCTCCCCCGTGGAGGTTAGGGTGGATGGGGAGGTCTTCCTGGCGGAGATACCCACCGAGGCCTCGACAACGCAGGGGCCACCATTCGCTTTTAACACCGCTACATCTCCGGCAGCTTTCCTTGGGGCCTCGGTTTCCTCCCGCACGCTGCGGGCACCCATGCCGGGCAAGATCCTGGCGGTCAGGGTTGGGGTGGGCAGCCAGGTGCACCGCGGGGACGAGGTCTGCGTGCTGGAGGCGATGAAAATGGAGCAGGTGGTCCGTTCCACCGAGGAGGGCGTGATCAGGGCGGTGCTCATAGGAGAGGGCCAAATGGTGGCCTACGGCGACGCGCTGGTGGAGCTGGGCTAGATGGAGCTGCTTCAGACAGTGCTGGAGGGCCCCCTCCACCTGGGCCTGGGCAACGTCATTATGATGCTGGTGGGCGGTGCCCTGATATACCTGGCGGTCCACAGGCAGTATGAGCCGGTGCTGCTTCTGCCCATCGGGCTGGGGGCCATCCTGGCCAACATCCCCTTGACTGGCATAACGGATGCCGGCGGTATCCTGGGACTGCTCAAGCGGGTGGGCATCGATACCGAGCTTTTCCCCCTCCTCATCTTCATCGGCATCGGGGCCATGACGGACTTCGGCCCCCTTCTGGAGCGGCCTTATACCTTGCTCCTAGGCGCAGCGGCCCAGTTCGGCATCTTCGGCACCATGCTGCTGGCCCTGCTCTTCCAGTTCCCCTTGAGTCAGGCGGCCTCTATCGGGATCATCGGCTCGGCCGATGGCCCCACCTCCATCTATGTGAGCAGCAAGCTGGCCCCGGAGCTGCTGGCCCCCATTGCCGTGGCGGCTTACTCCTATATGTCCCTGGTGCCCCTTATCCAGCCACCCATTATGCGCGCCCTCACCACCAAGGCGGAAAGGCGCATCCGGATGCCCTACTCCACCCGCACCATCTCCAAGACCACCCGCGTCCTCTTCCCCATTGCGGTGACCCTGGTCACCGGCCTTATCGCCCCCCTGGCCACTCCCCTCATCGGCATGCTCATGTTCGGCAACCTGCTGCGCGAGGCGGGCGTGGTGGAGAGGCTCTCCCGGGCAGCCCAGAACGAGCTTACCAACATAGTTACCATCTTCCTGGGCATCACCATTGGCTCGACCATGTCTGCCGCTGCCTTTCTCCAGCCCCGCACCCTGCTCATTCTGTCCATGGGGCTAGTGGCCTTTGCCCTGGATACTGCAGCCGGGCTACTCTTTGGCAAGGCCCTATGTCATCTCTCGGGGCAGCGCATCAACCCCCTTATTGGGGCTTCTGGGATCTCGGCCTTCCCTATGTCAGCCCGGGTGGTGCAGAAGGTAGGCCAGGAGGAGGACTACTCCAACTTCCTCCTCATGCACGCCATGGGGTCCAATACGGCGGGGCAGATCGCCTCAGTGC
>JACPQK010000060.1 GCA_016190535.1 Chloroflexota bacterium
GCTTCGCAGGAGTTTACCCTGAGGCCGCCGAAGGGCTCGCAATAACAGGCAAGAATTCCTATCCACGAATTAAGGCAGGCCATGCACCCGTTGACGAAACGCGGTCAAACTGTTAGCTTCATGGCGTAGGCAGCAATGCCCCAGGGAATACCAGGGATCCCCCGGGCCAGAGAATGCAGAAGAGGTGTACCCGGATGACTATGAGGATAACCGACAAGTGCATCAACTGTGGTGCCTGCGAGTGGGAGTGCGATGTCAACCACGCCATCCGCAAGGAAGACCTGTGGACGAGGAAAATGGATATCTCCGCCGACTGCCGAGATTGTGGCCTGTGCAATTTAGCCCAACAGAAACCACACCATCAGTTGAGCGGGGCGGCCTACATAATCATCCCCCCTAGGTGTACGGAGTGCGTGGGCAACTATGGCGAGCCCCGGTGCGTGGCAGTATGTCCGGCGAACGCTATCATCAGAGACCCGGACCGCGTAGAGGGCAGGGATGACCTGCTGGCCAAGTGGCGCAAACTTCACCCCGGCCAGCAACCCGTAGCCTGCACCTGCTGATTTCCTGGCCCACCTTTGCCAGGCAGAGGGGCCATCCGCTACACGGGTACGGCCCTGTGCACCCCTATGTAAGCTGGTAGCGGGCGGCCGGTGGCTGTAGCTCGACCCGGTGAAGGCGGCTGTAGATAGCGCCCTGGGGGGTGAGCTGGCTCCGCATCAGGGACACTCCGTCCACGGTGAAAAGGGGTGGTTGTGGGATGGTGCAGAAGGCCAGGGCCTCCCCCAGTCTCTGACGCTGCACCGGGGGGGTGCCTTCCCTCACCCGGCCCAGGGTGAGGTGTGGGGAGAAGCCCCTGGCTTCTGGGGGAAAGCCCAGGGGGCGCAGGGCCTCCGCCACCCGTCTCTGGAGGAGAGCGAGAGAGTCCAGGTGGCCTGCGAGACCTACCCAGAGCACCCGCGGTGAGCGCACGCTGGGGAAGGCACCCGCTGTGCCCAGGCCCAGGCTGAAAGGGGGGACAGGGGCACAGGCCTGCTCCAGGGCAGGGACAAGGGTGTCCACCAGGCTAGCCCTGACCTCCCCCAGGAAGGCGAGGGTGAGATGGATACCCTCCGGGTTTGTCCAGCGGACGTAGTTACCCCCCCTGGCCCTTAGCTCCTGCTGCAACTGGGCCAGGGCCGAGAGCATGGGCGGAGGGAGCTCGATAGCCACAAAGGCCCGCACCGTCTGAGGGCCGGCTCCTGACGGGGTGCTCACGGGGCTGCCCCCAGGCCCAGGATGCGGGCGGCATTGCCCCCCAGCACTTTTTCCCGTCCATCCCCGGAGGCCAGGGCATTGCCCACCTCCCGGAGCATGCGCTTCTGGGAAAGCAAAGGGTAGTCGGAGCCGAAGAGAATGCGCTCCCCTCCCACCAGGTGGCAAACGGCCGCATAGACCTGGGACCTGTAGAGGAAGGGCGTGGCGGCGGTATCGAACAGGGTGTGGCCTAGCGCCTGGTCTACCTCGGGCATGAGGGAATAGAAGGGCATCCCACCACCCCAGTGGGCCAGCACCACCGTAACGTCGGGGAAAGCGGCTATGAACGGGTAGAGAACGGCGGGAGAGGCCCGGCCTTTGCCGGGATAGCCGTGGCCCACCGGCTCCGAGGTATGGAACATCAGCACCAGGCGGTACCGGTGCACTATCTCCATGAGGGGGGCCAGGCTTTCGGAGTTGCTCCAGTCCCAGGCCAGCAGGTCAGGGCGGAGCTCTCCCAGCCCCCGCAGCCCGCCGCGGGCGCAGCGTTCCGCCTCGAGGGCAGCGTCCTCCAGGCTGCCACAGGGCAGGTTGCCAAAGCCGATGATCCGCCCGGGGTAGCGGGCCTGGGCCTCCATGATGTAGTCGTTGGTCCGCCGGCATAGCTCGTGCTGGGCCCAGCCGATATTCAGGGCTACGGACATGTCTATTCCCGCCTGGTCCATGCTGGCGATAAGGTCTTCGGCCACGGCCAGGCGCGTCCTGGGGCGGGAGTAGAGGATGCTGAAGAAAGGGTCCTGCTGGAGGAAGTCTTCCCGGCGTTCCTTTACCTCTGGAGGGAGGATATGGGTATGGAAGTCCACTATCATGCGGGGCCATTATAGGTGGCGCTCTGGAACAGGGTCAAGGCGGTTTGCAGGATGTCGTTCAGGAACGCGCGCTTCAGGTTGGGGCATGAAGACCCCCCGGATTCAGCCGGGGGTGGAGGTAAGCTTGCCCACGGCAGAGGAGGCCTTTCCAAAGACAAAGGGTATTCCTTATACTGCCTGTTGTTTAGTCCCGAGAGGAGTATGTTGGACAGAGCCCCCGAGGTCATTAACCTGGCACGCCGTCAGGGCAGGACGCAGCTTACCGAGGTAGAGGCAAAACAGCTCCTGGCGGCATGGGGTATCCCTGCCATCCGTGCCCTGGCCGCCGGGTCCAGGGTGGAAGCCGTGGCCCTGGCCAGGCAGTTGGGCCTGCCTGTTGCCCTGAAGGTGCTTTCCCCCGACATATCCCACAAGGGAGACGTGGGAGGCGTGAGGCTGGGGCTGTCCACCCTGGGGCAGGTGCGCCTGGCCTATGACCAGATCATGGGGGCCGTCCGCCAACGTGCCCCTGGAGCGCAGGTATGGGGCGTATCTGTGCAAAGCATGGCCAGACCTGGTGTGGAGGTTATCATCGGCATGTCCCGGGACCCCCAGTTCGGCCCGGTGCTTATGTTTGGCCTGGGGGGCGTGCTGGTAGAAGTGCTCCAGGATGTGGCCCACCGCATTGCCCCCATCACACCATATGATGCCGGGGAGATGGTGAGGGAGATCAAGGGCTACCCCTTGCTCTGCGGCTACCGGGGCAGTGCTCCTGCCCACCTGGAGAGCCTGGAGCAGGTACTGCTCCAGGTCTCGGCCCTGGCGGAGGCCATTCCCGACATCCGGGAGCTGGACCTGAACCCCGTCTTCGCCTACCAGGACGGGGCCATCGCCGTGGATGCTCGCATCCTCCTGGAGCAGGAGGCATAACATGGCCGTGGACAGGAAGGGCCTGGACCGGGCGTTCAATCCCCGCTCCGTCGCCGTAGTGGGCGATAAGAGGGAGTTGGGCTACATGTGGCTGCGGGCCATGAGTCAGTTCCAGGGCACGGTGTATTCGGTGCAGATCGACGAAAGGGAGCTCGCCGGCATTGCCGCCCTGGGTGTGCCCAACTACCCCAGCCTGCAAGACATACCCGGCCCGGTGGACTACGTCGTGTGCGCCGTGTCCCGGTCGGTGGCACCTCGCATTGTGGCCGACTGCATCCAGAAGCGGGTGGGAGGGGTTACTCTGTTCACCGCCGGTTTTGCCGAGACGGGGACAGACGAGGGCCTCCGTCTTCAAGCGCACCTTCAGGCTACGGCCCAGGAGGCAGGCCTGAACCTCATCGGCCCCAACTGCATGGGCATCTTCAATCCCCGCATCGGCCTGCGCCACAGCGAGGACCAGTACTACGGCATAGGTGGGGAGGTGGGCATCATCTCCCAGAGCGGGACTGTGGCCACCCTGTTCAGCCTGGTGGCCAACCTCCACGGGGTCAGGGTGAGCAAATCGGTGAGCTACGGGAATGCCATAGTCCTGGACAGCCCCCATTTCCTGGAGTACCTGGCCAGCGATGACCAGACCAGGGCCATCGGCCTCTACATCGAGGGGGTGCATGATGGCCGCCGCCTGCTCCGTGCGCTCCGGGAGACTGCCGCCAGGAAGCCCGTGGTTGCCCTCAAGGGGGGACAGACGGAGGCAGGGGTAGAAGCTGCCCACTCCCATACCGCCTCTCTAACTCCTTCTCCCCGGGTGTGGCAGGCCCTCTTCCGCCAGTGCGGCGCTATCCCCGTGGCCACCGTGGAGGAGATGATCGATACCATGCAACTGCTGGTGCACTGCCCGCCGGTCTCGGGGCGGCGGGTGGGCCTGGCCGCCATGACCGGGGGGCAGTCCGTGCTCATCGCCGATGCCTTCGCCCGGGAGGGCCTGGAGGTGCCTGCCCTCAGCGAGGCCTCCTACCGGGAGCTGGCCTCCTTCTTCAACACCATCGGGGGTAGCTACCGCAACCCCCTGGATATGGTTATCACCCTCATGGCCAGCACGCATCCCGTTGCCACTGTGGCCCGCCTGCTTCGAGTGCTGGACCAGGACCCTAACGTGGACTGCGTGGTGCTGGAGTACTCCGTGCTCCTCCTCGCCCGCCGCCCGGATTGGTCCGACTTTGCTCGGGACATGGCCCAGGCCCTGGCCGAGTTCCGTCAGTCCGCCGCTAAACCGTTGCTGGTGGTGCTCACCGCCGGCCACCGGGAGGACGTGGCGGCCCAGGTGAGAGAGAGTTTGTCTGCTCTGAGCATCCCCACCTTCTCTACTTTTTCTCAGGCTGCCCGCGCTCTGAGCTGTCTGGTCCGCCACTGGCCAGGGACCCGATTGTCCTCTGGCGGCAACCCTCAGGCACAGCCATAGCCCCGCGTCCAAGAGCGTCACTCCGCCAGTGTCTTTACCCTTCCCCTAGATAAGAGGGTTTATATCGCTAATTAACCAGGTAATGGACCCAAAAACCTGTTGACAACTGTAGACAAAGCGTTATGATATAAGCATTTCACGCAGGAGATTGGATTATACCGTAGAAAGGGGAATGATTAGGGCTAAAAAAGTTAGTTGCTCAGGATAGGCCTGAAGGAGGAGTCATATGCGGCAAACATTCGTCTTTTTCTTTCGATTTTTTGCGACAGCCAAGGCCACTGTTAAACAACACCTTTTCCTGGTCTCCCTGGCGCTTATTCTCGGGCTAGGGGCAGTAGCCTGTACCCAGGAGTCCAGCCAACGAGAGAAGGACCTGGAGAATGAGGTGGCCAGCCTGAAGCAGGAGAATGCCCTGCTCAGAGAGATCGCCGGTCCTCCGCCGGCCTCTCTGGACAACCTCTACCCGCCTAAAGCCCCAGCGCCCCTTTTCCTTCTTCAGATGTTTGCTATGGCCACTCCCGCGGAGGGGATAATGGCTGACCTTCAGCAGGGGGATGTAGCCAACGCCCAGGCCAGCTACGAGAGGTTCAAGGCCGAGTACACCAAGGCCTCTAAGATGGTCCCCGAGTGGAAGGACAAGTTCCCCATGGAGCCGATAACTGCCCTGGGCGAGGCGTTGAAGACCGGGGACCAGGCCAAGATTGGCCAGGCCTTTGGCGCGGTAGGCCAAGTTTGCGGCTCCTGCCACCTGGCCAACCAGAACAATGTGCGTTTCAAGTACCACTGGCCGGACTTCGGGCAGGTCAAGGTATCAAACCCTGTCATCGGCCAGAGCCAGGGCTTGCTCGATTTCATGTTCTCCCTATCAGGGGCCTTCGGGGGCATCGGCAACGACCTCCAGCAGGGGCAGTTGGACAACGCCCGCCAGAACTTTCAGGCCTTCAACGCCCAGTTCAAGGCCCTGGGAGAGGCCTGCTCCGCCTGCCATACTACCCCCAGGGCCTATTTCGTGGATGCCACAGTGCAGGCGCTGATTGACCGGCTGGGGGCGGAGCTGAACAAGCCCAGCCCCGACCTGAAAACGCTGGGTGACCTCTCCGGGGCCATCGGTAACGAGAGTTGCGGGAAGTGTCACCTCGTCCACCAGCCCGCCGCCTTCGCTCAGGACCGCTGGAAGCGGTAACCCTTTTCTATTGTGGCCTACCTCTGTCTTTGTCTGCTGGACACTGGCCTGAGGCTGGCCTTGGCCTAGACACCTCCGCTGCTTGTCTGGTGGGTCTGGGGGCTGTGCCGGCAATTACTATTGACAGGGGCAGAAAACCGCCCGGAATAATAGGCGTTTCCCGCATATCCTTACGCATATAATAGCTCATTAGGCTAGCAGTTGCTCATGGCGTTGCGGACGCCATAACCGGGAATGAAAAACGGGAGGCCCCTATTTTCAAGGCAGGGGAACGGGTCATCACTTTTCGGCAACCTGCGGGTCCTATACCGACAAGTACTTAGAAAAAC
>JACPQK010000058.1 GCA_016190535.1 Chloroflexota bacterium
CCAGGCCCATCCGTCTCCCTCACCGGCTCCCTACCCGCCTGAGCCTAGAGGCCCCCCTCTCCGCTCTGCCGGGTGTAGGCAAAGCGCTGGCCCAGCGGCTGGGCAGCCTGGGCTTGAACACCGTAAGGGATGCCCTCTACTTCTTGCCCCATCGCTACGTGGACTACACTAGCCTGGCGCCTGTAGCGCAACTGAAGGTCTATCAGGAGCATACCGTGCTGGTCACGGTGTGGGAGGCCCAGGAGAAGGTCCTGGGCGGCCGCCGGAGCACCGAGGCCCGGGTGGTGGACGATACCGGCAGCCTGAGAGTGGTCTGGTTCAACCAGCCCTACTTGGCTCGCCGCCTCGTTCCCAACATGCGCCTGGCCCTCAGTGGCCGGGTGGACCTTTTCCAGGGCCATCTGGTGATGGAGAACCCCGAGTATGAAATCCTGAGTGGCGGTCCACTACCCGGGAGTGGAGGTGGTGCTCCTTCCTCCGATGCCAGGGAGGACACAGTGCACACGGGGCGGCTGGTCCCCGTTTACCGCCTCACCCAGGGGCTATACCCTCGCCAGATGCGTCGGTTGATGAAAGGGGTGGTGGATAGTTGCACCCCACTGCTAGACGACTTCCTACCCCCGGGTCTCCAGAACAGGGGTGGCTTCCCTGGGCTGGAGGAGGCCCTGCGCCAGGCCCACTTCCCCGATAGCGAGGAGGCGGCCCAGCGGGCGCGGCGGCGTCTGGCCTTCGACGAGCTTCTCCTGCTCCAACTGGGGGTTATGGCCAGACGCCGCCGCTGGCAGCAGGACCTGGGTGCACCTAAACTGATGCTGGAGGACGCCCTCCTTTCCCCCCTCCTTGGTTCGCTCCCCTTTTCCCTCACCCGGGCCCAGCAGCGGGCCCTGGGGGAGGTGCTGGCCGACCTGGCCCAGCCCCGTCCCATGGCCCGTCTCCTTCAGGGCGAGGTGGGCAGCGGCAAGACCGTGGTAGCGGTGCTGGCCCTGGTGACGGCAGCCCTCGGCGGCTACCAGGGGGCCTTCATGGTTCCCACCGAGCTGCTGGCCGAACAGCACTACCATAGTGTCTCTGCCCTGCTGCAGAGGCTCTCCCTGCCCCATCCCTTGAGACTAGGCCTGCTCATAGGGAGTTTGAAGCCTGCCGACAAGGCGAGGGTGCACTCAGAGTTGACCCAGGGGGACCTGGACATTATCATCGGCACCCACTCCCTTATTCAGCAGGAGGTGGACCTCCCCCGCCTGGGGCTGGTGGTGGTGGACGAGCAACACCGCTTCGGCGTGCGGCAGAGGGCTTCCCTGAGGCAAAAGGCCAGAGGAGCGGCCCATCTCCTGGTGATGACGGCCACCCCCATACCCCGCTCTCTGGCCCTCACTCTCTACGGAGACCTGGACCTCTCGGTCATCGATGAGTTGCCTCCGGGCCGCCAGAAGATAGCGACTTGGGCCCTGGAGCCCGGGCAGAGGGAGGAGGCCTACGATTTCATCCGCGAGCAGGTGGCCCAGGGCCGCCAGGCCTTCCTTATCTGCCCCCTGGTAGAGGAGTCGCCCTCGTTAGAGACACGGGCCGCTGTCGCCGAGTACCAGCGCCTGACCCGGGAGGTCTTCCCCGAGCTGCGCCTGGGCCTGGTTCACGGGCAGATGCCGGCCCGGGACCGGGAGGATGTTATGCGCCAGTTTCGGGATGGCCGCCTGGCGTTGCTGGTGGCGACGCCCGTCATCGAAGTAGGTATAGATATACCTAACGCCGCGGTGATGCTGGTAGAAGGCGCCGACCGCTTCGGCCTGGCCCAGCTCCACCAGTTCCGGGGCCGGGTGGGCCGGGGCCCCCACCCTAGCTACTGCTTGCTTCTGGCAGAGGACCCCTCTCCCGAGGCCCGCCAGCGCCTGCGTTTGCTGGAGACCACCCAGGACGGTTTCCTCCTCGCCGAGGAGGACCTGCGCCTGCGGGGGCCGGGGGACTTCTTCGGCACCCGGCAGAGCGGCCTCCCCGAGCTGCGTTTGGCCCGTCTTTCCGACACCCCCCTTCTGGAGCTGGCCCGGACGGAGGCCCAGGGCCTTTTCCAACGGGACCCGGAGCTGTCCTCCCCGGAGCACAGTGCCCTGGCCCAGGAGGTAGCCCGGGTGTGGGGTGGCGTCTCCGACATGCCAGCGGTGGCGGAGGCCTAGATGGTCCGAGACCGTATCGCTGAGCTTATCCGCCAGGCGGTAGCCCAGGCCCAGGAGCAGAGGCTGCTCCCCTCCACCCCTCTGCCCGAGCCCCTGGTGGAGCGGCCCCAGAAGCCCGAGCACGGCGATTATGCCACTAGCCTGCCTCTGAAGCTGGCCAGGGCCGCCGGCCGGCCCCCTTACGAGATTGCCAAGAGCCTGGCCCGTCTCATCCCCTCCACAGAGGAGCTGGACAAGGTAGTAGCCGCCCCGCCGGGCTTTGTCAACTTCACCCTGAGTCCCGCCTGGCTCCAGCGCCAGGTGGAGGCCATCCAGGCTGCCGGGGGTACTTTCGGCAACCTGGAGCTGGGGCGGGGCGTCCGTGTCCAGGTAGAGTTCGTCAGCGTTAACCCCACAGGGCCTCTCCACGTGGGCCATGGCCGGGGCGCTATCCTGGGCAGCGCCCTCGCCCGCCTGCTCCAGGTGGGGGGCTACTCGATAGAGACGGAGTACTACATCAACGATGCCGGTGCCCAGATGGTCGCCTTCTATCGCTCCCTCTATGCCCGCTATCTTCAGGCCCTGGGCCAGGCAGCGGAGATGTCCGCTGAGGGCTACGTGGGCACATACCTGGTAGACCTGGCCAGGGACCTCGCCTCGGAGTACGGAGACCGGTTTGCCCTGATGCCCCAGGAAGAAGCCCTGGAGGCCCTGGGGCGCTTGGGCGTGGAGCGCATGCTGGCCCAGATACAGACGGACCTGAAGCTTATCGGCGTGGAGTTCAACCGCTGGTTCAGTGAGCACTCCCTGTTCCAGGAGGGGCAGTACGACCGTTCCATGGCACTGCTTCGGGAGCGGGGTTTCTTCCAGGAGAAGGAGGGCGCATTGTGGTTCGCCTCTACCGCGCTGGGCGATGACCGGGACAATGTGCTGGTGCGCTCTACAGGTGTGCCCACCTACTTCGCCACAGATATCGCCTACCACTACAACAAGTTCCTGGAGCGAGGCTACGACCAGGTGATCAACGTCTGGGGTGCCGACCACCTGGGCCATGTGCCCCGCATGAAGGCGGCAGTGGCGGCCCTGGGGGTGGACCCCGAGAGGCTGCACATCATCATCTCTCAGATGGTCACCCTCCGGCGCGGGGAGACGGTGCTCCGGGTGTCCAAGCGCACCGGAGACATCATCACCCTGAGGGAGGTGGTGGAGGAGGTGGGGGCCGATCCCTGCCGCTACTTCTTCCTGGCCCGCTCGGCGGATAGCCAGATGGACTTCGACCTGGAGCTGGCGGTGCGGCAGTCTCCCGAGAACCCAGTGTACTACATTCAGTATGCCCATGCCCGCATCTCCGGCATCCTGCGCCATGCCCGGGAGCGGGGCATAGATTTCACCCGGGGGGAAATTTCTCTGCTGGTCCAACCGGAGGAGCTGTCCCTGGTCCGCCAGATGTTGCGCCTCCCCGAGGTCCTGGAGATGGCTGTACGCAACCTGGAGCCCCACCATCTCCCCCACTATGCCCTGGAGCTGGCCACGGCTTTCCACGCCTTCTACGACCGCCACAGGGTGATCACCACGGACCAGGGCCTGACCCAGGCGCGGCTGAAGCTGGTGGCGGCATCTGGGATAGCCTTCTCCCGCACTCTCGATATCATGGGTATGGCCGCCCCCGAACGCATGTAGGCTGATGCCAAGCTACGCCCGGGACCTGGTCGCCACCTTCGTCCCCCTGTTTATCGCTATTGATGTCCTGGGCACAGTACCCCTGGTGCTGGCTATGACCCAGGAATTTCAGCCCAGGGAAAAGCTAAAGGTGGTGAACATTGCCCTGCTGACCGCCCTGGCCATGGGCTTGGGGTTCCTTTTCCTGGGGCGCTGGGTCCTTCGCATGATGGACATCCAGGTGGCCCATTTCGCTATTGCCGGGGGCCTCATCCTCCTGGTGCTGGCCATGCGGGATATAACCACTGGCAAGCTTATGGATGTGCCCACCAAGGAGGAGTTAATTGGGGTAGTACCCATCGGTACACCACTTACCGTGGGCCCCGCCACCATAACCACCCTGCTCCTGCTCAACGACCGCTATAGCCTTGGGATCCTTCTGTCCGCCTTTGCCCTCAACCTGGTGGTGGTCTGGCTCCTCTTCCTTCTGAGCCACACCGTAGTCCGGGTCCTGGGTCGGGGAGGGCTGAAGGCCATGTCCAAGGTGGCCAGCCTCCTGCTGGCGGCCATCGCTGTGCGCATGGTCTTCCAGGCCCTGCCCCAGGTGCTGCCGTGATGAAAGCGAGCATTGACGGCTGCCAGCTCTTCTACGAGGTAGCGGGATCCGGGCCTCCGTTGCTCCTGGTCCACGGCCTGGGCAGCGACCACACCACCTGGGCAGAGATAGCGCCCATTCTGACCAGGCATTTTCAGCTCATTCTCCCGGACCTGCGGGGCTTCGGGCAGTCGGACAAGCCCTCTGGGGAGTATACCCCCGCCGTTTTCTCCGCCGACCTGGGCCGGCTGTTGGAGACGCTGGGCATCCCCCAGGCTTTTGTCCTGGGCCACTCCATGGGTGGCATTGTGGCCCTGCGCCTGGCCCTGGACTTCCCTCAGCAGGTCCGCGCCCTGGTGGTCTCCGATACCTCCAGCGAGTGCAACCTACGGGCGCGGGACTTCTGGCTACAGATCGCCCAACTGGCCGCGACCGAGGGCATGGGTGCCCTGGTGATGAACGTGGAGACCCGTTTTTCGGCGGAGTTCGCCGCCCAACACCCCGAGGCTGTGGCTAAGGCCCGGGAGCGCCTGCTAGCCTGTGACCCCCAGGTCTACGCTGCCGCCTGCCGGGCCCTGGCTACCCTCCATGAGGATCCCCTTACCCCCCACCTGGGGAGAATATCATGCCCTACCCTGGTGCTGGTAGGGGAGAAGGATGTGCTCACCCCACCCGGAGCGGCGGTAATCGTCCACCGGGGCATTGCCGGCTCCCAGTTGTGGGTCTTCCCGGGCCGGGGGCACTCCCTTTACCACGAGGCACCGGAGGAGTACGCGGCGGCGGTCATCGCTTTCCTCACCGTCCACGGGATGTAGCCAGGAGAGCGCCTAGTGCTTCATTGTGCCATTACCCGTGCTAACGAAGATTCTTCGTCCTTCTGCGGAAGGACTCAGAATGACACAATTCTAATCTGTCACCCTGAGCGGAGCGAAGGGTCTTCGTCTGCCACGAATACACGCTGATTTCTGCAACTAAGCACTAGGCAGCACTGCTGCTACAGTCCCTCTGACTTATAGGCCTGGGCCAGCTTGGAGTACTCGTCGGAGGTGCGCTGGCTGCGGGCCACCTGCTCTTCAGACACTCGCCCCTTGACCCGAGCGGGCACCCCCACTACAAAGGAGTAGGGCGGTATTTTGGTGTCGGAGAGCACCACGGAGTTGGCGGCTACGATGGAGTAGTCCCCCACCTCCACGCCGGGCAGCACCGTGGCGTTGTTCCCGATGAGCACGTGGTTGCCCAGGCGGCGGGCCTCCACCACCACCCCATGCCCCAGGCTCACCTCGTCTCCGATGTCCATGGGGCTGGCAGAGTGGACTACCGAGTTGTCCTGGATATTGGTGTGGCGGCCGAGACGGATGGGCCCACCATCTCCCCTTACCACTACCCCGGGCCAGATGCTGGACCCTTCTCCGACCTCCACCTCCCCAATTATGTAGGCGGCCTCGCTGATGAAGGCCGTGGACGCAACCTTGGGAGACTTATCACGAAAGCTGCGGAGCATGGCACCCCCTGCGCTGGCGTGGAATAACAAACGGCGCAATTATAGCATGGAGCCTGCCGCCGTTGACACGCCAAAGTAGCTGTGATAAAAAGTAACCGTCGGTATGACTTCTCATCATCGTCCACCTCCCGGGAATCCCACGTGACCGGCATTTACCTTTGCTCGCTACAGCCAGGGGCTGGGAAAACCGCTCTGGCAGCCGCTCTGGCCCGGAAACTCGCTGGGCAGGATGTGGGCTATCTACGTCTGTCCGATGGCGCCTTTGCCGGTGCCGATGCCGACTTCCTGGCCCGGGCCACCGGCGCTTACGTTAGCCCGATAACTGAGGCAGGCGGTGCTCTGCACCAGGCCTACCAGATCCTGGCCCGGGACAGGGGGGTGGTCCTGGTCGAGGGCCAGGCAAATCTGGGTGAGGCCGTGGGGATAGAGGCCTGCCGCCAGTCCCTGGAGGCCACGGGGGCCCGGGCCGTCATAGTCACCCGATATGCTCCCGCCTTCTCCCTCCAGCCCCTGTGCCGGGCGGCCCAAAAGCTCTCCCCCCACGTGGCAGGTGTGGTGGTCAACGTTATTCCTCAAGCCAAGTGGGAGTGGGCCGTGGGAACCCTGGTCCCTGAGTTGGGCCGCGAGGGTCTAACGCCTTTAGCCCTGCTTCCCGAGGTATGGCGCCTTTATGGAGTGAGCGTAGGCCAAATGGCGGAGCATCTGGAGGGCGATATCATCACCTGCC
>JACPQK010000062.1 GCA_016190535.1 Chloroflexota bacterium
CGTCACTGGTGACTACAACCTCAACCGGGTGGCCGAGCTCCAGGGGGTGAAGGCCCTCAACGTTAACCAATTGGCCAACGCCCTCAAGCCCGTGGTGCTGCCCGGGGAGGAGCTATCCCTGCGTATCCTTCAGGAGGGCAAGGAGGCGGGTCAGGGCGTGGGCTTTATGGAGGATGGCACCATGGTGGTGGTGGAGGGTGGTCGGCGCTACCTCAACCGGGACCTGAGTGTGGTGGTCAGCCGGGTGCTCCAGACGGCGGCGGGGCGCATAATCTTCGCCCATCCCCGGGGTGAATGAATGATAGGGCAGGGTGAGGCGCAAAGAGAAAAGGTAGTGGCCATCATCGTGGCCGGTGGGTCTAGCCAGCGTTTTGGCACCGACAAGCTTTGGGAGCCTCTGGCCGGCCAGCCACTGCTGGCCTATACTCTGAACGCCTTTGAGGGTTGCCCGGAAGTGGACGAGATAGTCCTGGTCCTCAGCTCGGAGAAGCTGGCCGAGGGCCAGAGGTGGCTGGAGAGCGGCCGCTGGACCAAGGTCAAGGCGGTCTGTGCCGGCGGTGGCTGCCGTGCCGACTCGGTAGCGGCGGGCCTGGCCAAGGCCAGCGGTGCCCACTGGGTGGTGGTGCACGATGGCGCTCGTCCCTGCGTGACCCCGGATATAGTGTGCCGGGGCCTGCTGGCGGCCAGGGGGAGTGGGGCGGCAGTGGCCGGAGTGCCCGTCACCGATACCATCAAAGCGGTGGGCCGGGAGGGGATGGTCAAGTCTACACCTCCGCGGCGAGAGCTGTGGTCAATCCAGACCCCTCAGATATTCCGCTATGACCTGCTGGCCCGGGCCTATCAGCAGCTAAGCGCTGGTGAGGAAGCTACCGACGACGCTAGTCTGGTGGAGCGGCTAGGCTACCCCGTTACCGTATTCTGGGGGGCCTACAGCAACATCAAGGTTACCACCCCCCACGATCTGATGGTGGCCGAGGCGCTGGTCAGGCCCGGGCACACGGGCGTCTCCTAGGCCTCATGCCCGTGGGCATCGGCTACGATATCCACCCCCTGGTATCCGGACGGAAGCTGGTGCTGGGGGGGGTGGAGGTCCCCTTTGAACGGGGCCTGGCCGGTCACAGCGATGCGGATGTGCTCACCCATGCCGTCCTGGATGCCCTGCTGGGGGCGGCTGCCCTGGGCGATATCGGTCAGCATTTCCCTGCCTCGGACCCGCAGTACAGGGGTATATCCAGCCTGGAGTTGGCCCGAAGTGTAGCTCATATGCTTCGAGGCCACAGTTGGCGCATCGGCAACATAGATGCTATCATCGTGGCGCAAGAACCTATGCTTTCCCCACATATTGACCTGATGCGTCAGCGCCTGGCCGAGGCCCTGGGAGCAAGCCCCGAGCAGATAAACGTCAAGGCCAAGAGTCCGGAGGGGCTGGGTTTTCTGGGCCGCGGTGAAGGCATGGCCGCCCAGGCCGTGGCCTGGCTGGAGCGGGCAAGCTAGCTTGGTCGACGGCGGGAGGACGCCATGGCGCTAAGGCCCTGGATCAAATTCACATACGAAGACTATCGGAACCTGCCGGAGTCCGAGACCAAGCGTTACGAGCTGCTGGAGGGAGAGTTGGTCATGGTCCCGTCGCCTACCACTTACCATCAGCGCATTCTTGGCCGTCTCCACGTCTTGCTTGCGGGGTTCGTCAACAAGAACAGCTTGGGTGAAGTGTTTGTCGCTCCTTTCGACATAGTCCTTAGCGCGGACACCGTACTTCAGCCGGATATCCTGTTCGTGTCCAATGGGCGGGCCAGCATCATTACACCGGAGAACATACGCGGAGCGCCTGATCTGGTGATCGAGGTATTGTCCCCGGCCACGGCAGAGCGAGACCGCATTTACAAGCGCTCGCTCTACGCCAGGTACGGTGTCAAAGAATACTGGATTGTGGACCCCAGCATGAAGACCATCGAAGTTATGGAACTGGAGAGGACAGGCCCCGCCCGATTCGAGATTTATCGGGAAATAGAAAAACAAGGCCTTGAGTCCCCCTTATTGAAGGGCCTCACTATCCCTCTGGTAGAGATTTTCAGAGAATGAAGCTCTATAACACCCTGACCGGCCGCCTGGAGGAGTTCGTGCCCCAGCGCCCTCCAGAGGTGCGCATGTACGTCTGTGGGGTCACCCCCTATGACGAGTGCCACTTGGGCCATGCTATGTCCTACATCACCTTCGACGCTCTGCGCCGTTACCTGGAGTACCGGGGCTACCGTGTCCGCTACGTGCAGAACTTCACCGACGTTGATGACAAGATCATAAACCGGGCCCAGAAGCTGGGGGTATCCCCCTCGGAGCTAGCGGAGCGACACATCGCCAGCTATTTTGCCGACATGGATGCCCTGCATGTCCTGCGGGCGCACACCTACCCCCGGGTCACTGAGGAGATTGCGCCCATAGTGGAGATAGTGGGGGGCCTGCTGGACAAGGGCCATGCCTACCGGGTCGGTGGCAGCGTCTATTTCCGCGTTGCCTCCTGGCCGGCCTATGGCAGGCTGAGCCACCGCCGCCTGGAGGATATCTCCCCCAGTGAGGGGGAGGAAGGGAAGGAGCACCCGGCGGACTTTGCCTTGTGGAAGGAGAGCAAGCCGGGGGAGCCTGCCTGGGACTCCCCCTGGGGACTGGGCCGCCCGGGCTGGCACATCGAGTGCTCTGCCATGTCCCTGAAGTACCTGGGCAACCTGGACATCCACGGCGGGGGCCAGGACCTGGTCTTCCCTCACCATGAGAATGAGATTGCCCAGTCCGAGGCCTATACCGGCCAGCCCTTTGCCCGCTACTGGCTTCACAACGGCATGCTCCAGATGGGGGCGGAGAAGATGAGCAAGTCCCTGGGCAACCTCATCACCGTGCAGCAGGCCCTCGCTCGCTACAGCCCCGATGCTATCCGGCTCATGGTCCTCTCCTCCCACTACCGCAAGCCCCTGACCTACGGCGAGGAGACTTTAGCAGGCATGGAGCGGGCCGCCGAGCGGCTTCGTCTCTCTGTATCCCCGACGTCCAGTCAAGCTAACGAAACCCTGGATACGGAGAGCTACCGACAGCGCTTTCTCGAGTCCCTGGAGGACGACTTCTCCACTCCCCAGGCCATAGCGGCCCTCTTCGACCTGGCCCGGGACATCAACAGGGCACGGGAGCAGGGCCAGAACGTGGGGCAGGCGGTAGCTGTGCTGCGGGAGCTATGCGGCGTGCTGGGCCTGACGCTAGAGGAGCCCAGGCCCAGGTTGGAGCCGGGGCTCTTCCTGGAGTTGGCCTCTTCCCTGGCCGGGGAGGCTGGGGAGCCTGCCCCTGCTCTGGACAATGCCGCCGAGTCAGCCATAGAGTTCCTGATCGCCTTGCGGGGGCGTCTACGTAGGGATCGCCGCTATGCCCAGGCCGACTCCATCCGGGCCCGCCTGGGAGAGCTGGGCATCGCCCTGGAGGACACAGCCAGCGGCACGGCCTGGCGCTACCGCAGCCCCAGCGCTCGGGAGGAGTAGCCACGCTCAAGCTGGGGGAATGGCTTCTGGTGGCCGGCCTGGTCGCTATCGTGGCCCTGGCCCCGTTCATGGTGGCCCGTGCCCTCTACACAACAGCGAGGACTCCCTGGCTGCTGAAGGCGGGCCTGGCAGGTGTGCTGGTGGGCCTGTCCTGGCTGGTGTTCGTAGCGTCCCTGCGGCGCTATCGCCTGGGCCATAGGAAACCGGGATAGGAGGGTGAGATGCTGGTCAAGACAGGCGCTATCCTGGCTGTCGGGGGTCTCATCGTCTTGGGTATCTATTTCCTCGTGGTAGGGGGCCGAGCTTTCCTTGCCAGCCGGGAGGCCCCGCTGCTGCTCAAGATAGTCCTGCCCTTCGTGGGGGCGGGGGTGCTGCTCCTGCTGGCTGCTGTGGCCCGGGACCGCTACCGGGCAGCCAGGAAAGAGCCTTTCCAGGAGGTGGAGCGATGATAGTGGTAACCGCCGACCAGGTTGAGGGCAGGCGCATATTGCGTACCCTGGGCCTAGTCCGGGGGAGCACCGTCCGCGCCCGGCACGTGGGGCGGGACTTTATGGCCTTCCTGCGCAACGTAGTAGGCGGCGAGGTCACCGAGTACACCAAGCTCATGGTGGAGGCCCGCGAGGAGGCCCTGGCCCGCATGGTGGAGGAGGCCCAGAAGCTGGGGGCCAACGCCGTGGTGGGGCTGCGCTTCTCCACATCCATGATCATGTCTGGCGCTGCCGAGATCCTGGCCTACGGCACAGCGGTGGTTGTAGAATAGGGCAGCATTTTCGGCTGTAGTTTTCAGAAGGTCCAAATGGCCCGGCAGGCCCACGGCAAGGAAGAAGTCCTGGGTATGCTGCGCCAGGTTGCTAGGTTCGCATCCCGCCCGGGCTCGGACCGCAAACCTGCTAGTATGATATCCCCGAGGTTTGTCACCATTGTCATTGCGAGGCCCGATGGTTCGAGGTCCTCACCACAGGCTCCAGAGGGCCGCGGCAATCTGGCTGAGGGGCACCCATCCTCCAGATTGCTTCGTCGGCTGCGCCTCCTCGCCATGACGATTTCGCACGCGTATTTCAAGGACACCACACTAGTGGCCGTAGTCTTGATATCGCCTTGCTGTACTGGCGACATTCATTTAGCTCCGGGGGAGGGCGCTTGCCGGGCGGCGCTAGGCGTAGTAGGAGGCCCGGCCTTGCTCGAAGATGTTCTCGGGAGGGCGCTCTGCCTTGAGGGACAACGCCCGGGGGTCGCAGGTGATCACGCACTCCCCGCAGCCGTAGCACAGCTCCGGGTTCACCTTGGCCTTGAGGCGC
>JACPQK010000068.1 GCA_016190535.1 Chloroflexota bacterium
CGCCGCTGACCGCATCGGCTGCGGCCACCAGGTAGCCTTCCACCGTAGAGCAGGGCGCTTCCCCATGGTGGGCACCCAGGGCGTCCACCACCTCTGGGGAGCAACCATAGCGCCGGGCCAGGTCAGCCCCAATTATGGCGTGAGGACCTTCCACCTCGTGGTCCACCGCCTTGCCGATATCATGGAGGAGGCTAGCCCTGCGGGCCAGGTCCACATTGGCCCCCAGCTCTGCCGCCATCATGGTGGCGATATGGGCCACCTCCAGGCTGTGGCGTAACACGTTCTGGCCATAGCTGTAGCGGAAGTAGAGCCGGCCCAGGAGCTTGATAAGCTCCGGATGCAGGCCGGGGATCCCGGCCTCCAGGGCCGCCCGCTCCCCCTCCGCCTTGACGGTAGCCTCCACCTCAGCCTGGGCCTTCTGCACCATCTCTTCAATGCGAGCGGGATGGATGCGCCCGTCCAGGATGAGCTTGCTCAAGGCCAGCCGGGCCACCTCGCGGCGCACTGGGTCGAAGGTAGATACGGCCACGGTCTCAGGGGTGTCATCGATAATCAGGTCCACCCCCGTGGCCTGCTCGAAGGCGCGTATGTTGCGCCCCTCCCGGCCAATTACCCGGCCCTTCATCTCATCGTTGGGCAGGGGCACCACTGAGACCGTGGTCTCGGAGACCACGTCGGTGGCACAACGCTGGATGGCCTGAGCCACGATATCCCGGGCCCGGGCCTCGGCCTCCTCTTTCACCTGGGCCTCCGTCTGCCGGGCCACCCGGGAGGCCTCTTCCCGGACTTCGTCCTCAATCCGCTTGAGGAGAAGGGCCTTAGCTTCTGCGGTGGAGAGGCCGGAGGTCAGCTCCAGTTGCTCCAGCTCCCTCTTCCGCAGCTCCTCTACCTGGGCCCTCAGTTGAGCGATCTCCTTCTCCCGCTGCTCCAGGGAGCGGCTCCGCCGGTCCAGAGCCTCCAGCTTGCGGTCCAGGTTCTCTTCTTTCTGGGCCAGGCGGCGCTCCACCCGCTGGAGGTCGCCCCGGCGCTGCCGGAGCTCCACCTCCCCCGCCTGCTTGAGGGTGATAGCCTCTTCCTTGGCCTGGAGGAGGATCTCCTTTTGCTGAGTGCGGGCCTCCTCCAGCAGCCGGGAGACCTCGGTCCTGGCCTGTTGCCTCTGTTTGCTCAGGAGTAGATACTGGAGAGCAAAGGTAATAGCAGCCCCAATTCCCAGGGCTGCCAAGGCAATTGCGATGGTAATTCCAATTCCCATGGCTAGAGCTCACTTTCTTAAATGCCCCGACATGGCCCAAGCCATTCGGGTAATGTTACCGTTTACTACCTGCAATAGTCAAGACTAAGATTCCTCAATCGGGCAGCTACCCATGCCCTCTGGTGCCCGTGCCTCCACCCATGTATGTGCCACCACGGCGCGGACAGTATCGGGCGCAAACCCCCGGCGGCGAAGTCCGGCGCTCAACCGGCGGCGGAAGGCAGCCTCGTCCTGGAGGGGGAGATGGCGGGCCAGCTTGCCGGCTGCGGCATAAGCACAGGCCTCCTCGTCCAGGCCCGCTACAGCCTCGCTGGCCAAGTCCGCCTCAATGCCCAGGTGCCGGAGCTCCCAGAGCAGACCCTGCCGGCCCAGGGGGTGCCCCTGCTCCCTGTGCTCCCGCCAGAACCGGGCGAAGGCGCTATCGTCCAGCAGCCCCTGCCCCTCGAGCAGGTGCACTACCTGGGAGATGGCCCCCGGCTCGATGCCGGCCCGGAGAAGACGGGACTCCATCTCCACCCTGCTCCGCGGCCGGTAGGAGAGGAGACGGTGGGCCTTATCCAGGCCCCGATGTACCTCCTCCCCTGCCCTCAGGATAGCTAATCGTCCTTCCGATAGCTCCTGACCGGCAGCTAGCCCCGCCTCGGCCAACACGGAGAGGCTGAGATGGATGGTCTGCCCGTCGTCCAACCGGATGCAGGCCCGGCGCCGCGGGGGGCTGTGGAGTGCCTCTATAGCAACAATTCTTCCCATGCCCTGACCTAGGGCCGGGAGGCTAGCCCTGAGGTTCTTCCTCAGGATTCGGTGGGGATAGGGGGATGCTGACAGCGGCGGAATGGGTACGGAGGGCAGTCTCCAGCTCCTTGCCCACTTGGGGATGTTCTTTCAGATACTGCTTGGCATTCTCTCGACCCTGGCCCAGGCGGGTCTCCCCGTAGGTGAAGAAGGCCCCGCTCTTGCGGACCAGGCCAAAAGCCACCCCCAGGTCAACCAGGTCACCCTCTTTGCTGATCCCCTGATTGAACATGATGTCGAACTCAGCCGTGCGGAAAGGAGGGGCTACTTTGTTCTTCACTATCCGGGCCCGCACCCGGATGCCTGTAGCCTCGGTGCCCACCTTGATGGACTCCGCGCGCCGCAAGTCGATGCGCACGGAACTGTAGAACTTGAGGGCGCGCCCACCGGGGGTCACCTCAGGGTTGCCGAAGACTATGCCCACCTTTTCCCGGAGCTGGTTGATAAAGACCAGCGCCGTCCTGGACTTGCTTATGGCCGCACAGAGCTTACGCAGGGCCTGGGACATGAGCCGTGCCTGGAGCCCCACCTGGGGGTCGCCCATCCCACCCTGGAGCTCCGCCCGGGGGACGAGGGCGGCCACGCTGTCCAGCACAATCACATCCACCGCTGCCGAGCGCACCAGGGCCTCAGCAATCTCCAGGGCCTGCTCAGCACTATCAGGCTGGGCCACCCAGAGCTCCTCCACCTTTACCCCGCAGCGGCTGGCGTAAGCAGGGTCCATGGCGTGCTCGACGTCGATATAGGCCGCCAGGCCCCCAGCCTTCTGGGCCTCGGCAATGATATGCTGGGCCAGGGTAGACTTCCCAGAAGACTCGGCCCCGAAGACCTCGGTGACCCGTCCCCGGGGGATACCTCCCACACCCAGCGCCAGGTCCAGTGCCAGGGAACCACTGGAGATTGTCTCCACGGCCATGCGGATAGAGCTCTCCCCCAGGCGCATGATGGTGCCCCGGCCAAACTGTCTCTCGATCTGGGAGACGGCCAAATCCAGAGCCTTTAGTCGTTCCGTCTCCATCCCTATCCTTTTAATCCCGACCAAACAAACAGAATTTGTGTCATCTTATCACAAGAGACGCCTGAAAGCAAACTCAGAAGGGCCCAGGCCGTTTTCTATTACCCCCGGCTGATGGTCATCAACAAAACACACCGCCTTTACGCAGGCTGGGGTTCACCCTCATCCCTTCGCCTCGCTCAGGGCAAGCTCTAACCTTCCCCCATCGAGGGGGAAGGGATTGCCTCTCTCCTCTCCCTTGAGGGGAGAGGACTACGGTGAGGGTGAAGGTCTTGCCCACCATAAGGCATATTATTTACTTGATGACCATAAGCCGGGGGCTCCATGCCCCATCCTTCTCACGAAAATACGTTGTCCTCGTAGGGAGGAACTCCGTGTCCTCCCGCCCAAAGGGCACCCGGCGGGCTTCGTCGTGAGCGCCGAACGGCACAGAGTCCCGCCCCTACGACCATGACAGTCTTCAAGGGCATTTTCATTCGCTGTGGTGCCCCGATTGCATCCGGGCATGGACGATTGCGCGAGATTGACACACCGTGGGGACAGATTTACAATCTGCCTGGTCTGTCCTCTGCACAGCAGCAGGGGGGTGGTGCTGAGGGCCTGTGAGCCACGAGTTGGGGCCATTGATGTAAGGAGGCCGAAGCTATGCCTGATAGAGTAATTGAGACCGACGTTCTGGTACTGGGTGGTGGGCTGGCGGGCTGCATCGCCGCCATAAGGGCCCGGGAACAGGGGGCCAAGGTGTTGGTGGTGGACAAGGCAGCTATCCGCAGGAGCGGCGAAGCAGGCAGGGGCAACTACTTCTATACCTCCTATCTCAATTCCGGAGAGCCCTGGGACACCCCCGAGGTCTACCGTCAATGGTACCAGGATGTCCGGCAGGGGTTAGTGGATATGAAAGTGGTGGATGCCCTGGTAGTACCCCATCAGGTCCCCGTCATCAACTACGTGGAGAAACTGGGCGTCTCTCTCAAGGACCCCCGCACAGGCAAGTACGTGCGCAAGGCACGCGGATGGACGGACCAGGTACACACCATTGTCTTCCGCGGCGAGAACATGAAGCTCACCCTGGGCCAGCGGGTAAAGGAGACTGGCGCGGATGTGATGGAAGGAGTGCACCTCACCAACCTGCTTACCTTGAAGGGGAGGGCCGTCGGTGCCACGGGTTTCCACGTGAGGAGTGGCGATTTCTACACCTTCAAGGCCAAGGCCGTGGTCTTGGGCCTGGGCAATCCCCAGCGTATCCTGGATACCCCTGACCATAACCCCTTTAACACCTACCACAAGCCCTGGCATGCCGGCACTGGCTACGCCCTGGCCTACCGGGCGGGAGTCGAGCTTTCTAACCTGGAGTTCATCTATGCTAACCTCTTCCCCCGGTTCTGCACGGCGGCTGGCGTCCTGCGCGAGGCGGGTGGCAAGCTCATAAACGGCTTGGGGGAGCCTATTGTCCAGCGGCCCGATAGGCCTGGAGAGAGGAGCTTTGGCTTTGCCGTAACCGCCTCCGCCTACCGGGAGATTAACGCCGGGCGCGGCCCTATCTACCTGGACTGCCGCCATGTAAGCGAGCAAGAGCTGAAAAACCTGGAGGACAACGTGATGCTGGATGCCCCTCTGCTCAAGGAGTACCTGGAGCAATCGGGCATTGACCTGCGCAAGGACCTGGTGGAGTTCCTCCCCCTCCTGGGCGAGTGGTCAGCCACCGGCTCGCCCAAGGGCATCCTCATCGATGAGAAGTGCCACTCCTGCGTGCCTGGGCTATTCGTGGTGGGTGACCTGGCTACCCCCAGCGACGCCTGTTCCGGGGCCTTCACCACGGGCTATGTGGCGGGGGTGGAGGCGGCCAAGTATGCTGGGCGGATCCCTTCCTGCGAGGTGGATGAAGCCGAAGCTAGAGAGGAGAAGGCCAGGGTCTTTGCTCCCCTGGGCAGGAGCACGGGCATTGGATGGCAGGAGTTTGAGACTACGGTGCGCCGCGCCATGATAGAGTACGTAAGCCAGGTCCGGACGGACCTGGGCCTCAAGACGGCCATGAGTGCTTTCAAGACGGCGGAGAAGTATGTCCCTCACCTCAAGGCTGCCAACTACCATGAGCTTATGAGGGCTATGGAGGCCGTGGATATCCTCCACTTCGACCAGTTAATGACGGCGGCAGCCCTGGAGAGGACGGAGACCCGCTTCGCTTTCCTCATTGGCCACTACCGGGCGGACTATCCCCAGCGGGATGAAGAGAACTGGAAGGAAGTGGCCACCATTGTGAAGAGGGACGGAGACAGGATTGCCGTGTCCCGAAGACGAATGAACCTCTAGGCCGAAGACATTACCTTTAGCGCCCTTGACGGGGAGGGCTGGGGTAAGGGTGTTTAAGCTCCCCTCCTGCGGAGGGATCAGTTAACGGGGGCGGGCTTGAGCTCTGGGGTGAGCGACTTGAACAACTCCTCCAGGTCGGGCCCCTCGAGGGTTTCCTTGACCATCAGGGCCTCAGCCACCTGGGTCAGCCTGGCCCGGTTCTGGACAAGGATCTCGCGGGTGGCACTGTAGGCCCGGTCAATTATGGACTTTATCTCCGCGTCGATCTCATCGGCCGTGCGCTCGCTGTAGTCCTTCTGGTCATCCACTGTCCGCCCCAGGAAGATGAGCTCTTGACGTCGGCCAAAGGTGCGCGGGCCTAGCTTGGAACTCATGCCCCATTCTTTCACCATCCGTGTTGCCAGGCCAGTCGCCTTCTCCAGGTCATCCTGGGGCCCTGTGCTGGGCTCTCCAAAGACCAACTCCTCGGCGACGCGGCCGCCCAGCAGGGTGGCCAGTATCGGCTGGAGCTGACTGGGCGTGTAAAAATGCCTGTCCTCCACTGGTAGCTGCTTGGTGTAGCCTCCGGCCATGCCCCGGGCCACGATGGATATCTTGTGTACGGGGTCAGCGTTGGGCAGCAGATAGGCAGCCAGGGCATGCCCCGCCTCGTGATAGGCCGTGATCTCCTTTTCCCGGGTAGAGATGATACGACTCCTGCGTTCTGGGCCTAGCAGCACCCGGTCAATAGCTTCCTCCAGCTCGGAGTTAGTGACAGCCCTCTTACTGCGTCGGGCGGCGAGGAGGGCAGCTTCGTTCACCAGATTAGCCAGGTCAGCGCCGCTAAAGCCCGGGGTCTGCTTGGCCAGCTTCTCCAGTTCTACGCCGGTGTCCATAGGCTTGCCCCGGATATGGACCTCCAGGATCTCCTTGCGCCCCTTGATGTCTGGCAGGTCCAGGAGTACCCGGCGATCGAAGCGGCCCGGTCGCAGCAAGGCCGGGTCGAGGATATCGGGACGGTTGGTGGCAGAGACGACGATGACATTGGTGTTGCTGTCGAACCCGTCCATCTCCACCAGTATCTGGTTTAGGGTTTGCTCCCGCTCGTCGTGGCCCCCACCCAGGCCAGCTCCCCGGTGCCGGCCCACGGCGTCTATCTCATCCACAAAGACGATGCAAGGAGCATTGCGCTTGGCCTGATCGAAGAGGTCCCTGACCCGAGAGGCGCCCACCCCCACAAACATCTCCACAAACTCGCTACCACTTATGGAGAAGAAGGGGACTCCCGCCTCGCCCGCCACCGCCCGGGCCAGCAGGGTCTTGCCGGTGCCTGGTGGCCCCACCAGGAGCACCCCTCGGGGGATGCGGGCACCCAGGGAGATGAAACGGTCCGGGTAACGGAGGAACTCCACCACCTCTTGGAGCTCCTGTTTGGCCTCGTCAGCCCCGGCTACATCCCCAAAGGTGACTGTGGGGCGATTCCCGGTGAAGAGCCTTGCCCGGCTCTTACCAAAGCTGAGGGCCTGGCTGTTGGTCCCCTGGGCCTGGCGCATCATGAACAAGAGGAGAGCGCCGAAGAAGATGATGGGCAGGAAGTTGATGAGCAATCCCAGCACATTGCCAAAACGGCTGGCCTCCTTCACTACTACCTCGAGCGCGCCAGGACCTGTCTTGACCCCGGCCTCCTGGAGAAGCTGAAAGAGGCTGAGTCCCTCTTCCTTGCGGGATACCAGCTTGTCCCCGTTGTTGAGCTGAGCGGTGATACTCACCCCCTGTACCTCCAGGCGGGTGATCTGCCCTTGCTCGGCGTAGCTGATGATGGTAGACAGAGGGACCTCATCGCCCCCCTGGGGTGAGGAGAACATGGTAAAGAGCAGGGCCACCGCCGCCACCAGCAGGAGCATGTATATGAAGCTGTTCTTGCGCCAGCGCGTGTTCATTTTTCCTTCTGAATTCTCCCTGTTGGGGCTTTGATTATATCATAATCGCAGATTAGGGTGAAAGCATGGAAGGCCGGGTTCGCTTACTATTGCCCCCGGCGGAAGTTGGGGGCTTCATGTCCATCCTTTCGGGGAAGGATGGGGTGTTCCGAAACGACCTATAGACTCTACATGCAGCTTCCCCCTCGGCGACTAGAGCAGGCAGACCTGGCATAGCCAGGTCAGGCCAGGGATACAGTGTCCACATCTACGGCCCACCCCGGGGGCAAGGGCACCTGGGCCAGCAGCGTCCCAGGCGACACCCCTCGGAGGAGAACATGCCACCGGTAGCGCCCGCGTGCCCTGGGGGGATAGGCGGGGGCGGGGCCCAGCACCTCCACCGGCAGCCCGAGCTTCCTCTGAGTGGTCCGCAGGGAAGTGGCCAAGCGCTGGGCATGCTGCAGGCAACGGTAGGGACTGGGGTCGGCGTGGAGCAGGCGCACCAGGCGGGAGAAGGGTGGGTAATTATAGCTGGCCCGGAAGGTGACCTCCCTTTCGTAGAGGCCCCGGTAGTCGTGCTGGGCCGCCGCCTGGATGGCATAGTGCTCGGGGCTGAAGGTCTGAACGACCACCTGGCCGGGCCTGTCCCCTCTACCGGCCCGCCCCGCCACCTGGGAGAGGAGCTGGAAGGTCCTCTCCGCTGACCGGAAGTCGGGCACATGGAGCTGGGTATCGGCGCTGATCACCCCCACCACGCTGACCAGGGGCAGGTCTAACCCCTTGGCTACCATCTGGGTGCCCACCAGGATATCGGCCTGGTGGTCCAGGAAACGCTGTAACACCTGCTGGTGTTGGCGCTGTCCCCGGGCGGTATCCAGGTCCCAGCGCAGGAGCCTGGCCCCGGGGAACTGGGCGCTGGCATCAGCCTCAACCCGCTGGGTGCCTGCGCCTAGGAAGCGGAATCCCCCTTGTCCGCACTGGGGACACCGGGCAGGCACCGGCGACCGGGAGTTGCACTGGTGACAAACGAGGGCACCAGCCGCCTCGTGGTAGGTGAGGGGCAGGGCGCAACGGCGACAACGCATTACGAAGCCGCAGGCCGGACACTGCACTGCGGTGGCACTCCCACGACGGTTGAGGAAGAGGATGGCCTGCTCCCCGGCACTCAGCGCCCTATCCAGCGCCTGACATAGCTCCCGGCTGAAGAGGCTACGGTTCTCTGCCTTCCACTCTTCCCGCATATCCACCACGGAGACGGCGGGGAGAGGGATGGGGCGCCCCTTGGGCGAGATGCGGCCCGGCAGTTGGAGAAGGGAGTACTGACCGCCCTGGGCGCGGAAATAGCTCTCCAGGGCGGGGGTGGCGCTGCCCAGCACCACCCCCACACCCGCGAGGTTATTCAGCTTCAAGGCCACATCCCGGGCGTGGTACCGAGGGGACGCCTCTCCCTGCTTGTAGGTCCACTCGTGCTCCTCGTCCATTACGATGAGCCCCAGGTCCGGCTGCGGTGCGAAGACTGCCCCCCGGGAGCCTACCACCACCAGGTACTCCCCCTGGCTTACCCGGTGCCACTGGTCGAGACGCTCGGCAGAAGTAAGGCCACTATGCATCACTGCCACCTGCCCCGGGAAACGGCCCATGAAGCGGGACAGGGTCTGCGGGGTGAGGGAAATCTCGGGGACCAGCACAATAGCCCGTTTACCCAGGGCCTGGGCCTGCTCCACAGCCCGCAGGTATACCTCCGTCTTGCCGCTGCCAGTGACCCCATAAAGGAGGAAGACCCCTCCCTTACCCGACCTCAGGGCTACCCGTAGCTCTTCCACACAGGCCTGCTGCGGCCCAGTTAGTTTGGGGCGCGGGGAAGGATCGGCAGAAAGGCCCGCCAGCGGCTCCACGGAGCGCGCCACGGTCTCCCTGGTCAGCAGCCCCTGGCGCTCCAGGCTGGCTATAGCCGCCTCCCCGCCGTAGCGGCGGCCCTCCACCAGAGGCAAGCGGTCTAGCCCCGTCAGCAGGTGAAGCAGGGCTGCCTGGCGGGGGGCCCGCCTTTCCCTGCGCTGCGCCTCCTCCTGCGCGCTTTCAGGAGGCACAGCCAGCCGCAGATATTGCTGGCCCCTGGGCGCTGTTCGGGGAGCGGGCCAGGAGACCTGCCGCACCACCAGCCCTTTCCGTTCCAGGGAGGAGAGCAGGGACTGGCCCCTGGTCTTGCCAAATTTCCGAACAACCTGGGCGGCGCTGGCCGCCCCGTGGCCCTGGAGCCAGGCCCAGAGACGCCCCTCCTCGGGGCCGGCTGGGCTTGCCGTGGCTTCCTCGGCCCCAGCTACGCAACGATAGCGGACCCGAGGTTGCTGGGAGAACCCCGGAGGCAGCATCAGGGCGGCAGCCTCAAAAGAGCTACAGAAATAGGTGGAGGCGAGCCACTGGGCCAGTTCCACCTGGACGCTAGAGAGTACAGGCTCCAATAGCGCCAGGGACTCTATATCGCGGACGGGGGTAAAGGATGGCTGGGGGGTTATGGCGAAGACTACCCCCAGGCAACGCCGGTGGCCGAAGGGGACCCAGACGCAATGGCCCTGGACTACAGGAAGGGAAGGGGGGACAGCGTAAGAGAACGTCCCCCGGCTGGTGCCGGGGGAGTTCACCGCCACTTCGGCGTAGGCCATGGCTGGCCGAGACCAGGGCTACTCAGCCCCCGGAGTCTCCTCCGCCCCTTCGGGCAAAGCCTGGGGAGCCTCCACATCCACCACTGGCTCCGCAGCAGCAGGCGAGACCCACCCCCGCTCCTTCAGGCGGGAGGCCTTGCGGCTCAGCCCGCGCAAGTAGTAGAGCGCTGCCCGCCTTACCTTGGCCCGGCGCAGCACCTCCACCTTGGCCAACATGGGCGAGTGGAAGGGGAAGGTGCGTTCTACGCCCACCCCCTGGGCAATGCGGCGCACGGTAAAGCTGGAGCCGACCCCACCCTGGCGCACCCGGATAACAGTGCCTTGGAACTGTTGAAAACGCTCCCGCTCTCCCTCCACCACCTTGACGCTGACCTGCACAGTATCCCCTGGAGCTAGCTCCGGAATGTTGTGGCTGGGCACAAGGCCTTGAATTCGCTGGACGTCCATTGGCATTACCTCCCTGGGCTGGCTATCGTAGGAACAGGCCGAATACTAATGTTACCCCGGAGGCGGCTCCTCCGTCAATTCACCAGCAGCCGCGCTTTCCAGCCAGCGATGCTCCTCAGCGCTGATCTCGGCCCTGGCCAACAGGTCTGGCCGCCGTTTCAGGGTGCGGAGCAGGGCCTGTCGCCGCCGCCAGCGGGCTACCTCCTGGTGATTACCGGAAAGGAGCACTGCCGGCACCTCCCAGCCCCGAAAGTCTGCCGGCCGGGTGTAGAGGGGGTGCTGGAGCAGCCCTCCCCGCAGGGAATCCTCAGCTATAGACTGCTGGGAGCTCAGCGCCCCCGGGAGCAGACGTACTAGGGCATCTACCACCACCATGGCTGCCAGCTCGCCCCCGGTAAGCACGTAGTCGCCGATGCTTATCTCATCGTCAGCCAGGTGGCGGTGCACCCGCTCATCCACGCCCTCGTAGTGCCCACAGATAAGAAGGATCCCAGGCAGCTTTGCCAGCTCATCGGCCACATCCTGATTGAAAAGGCGACCCTGCGGAGTGAGCAGTATCGTAGGCAGCCGGGACTCCGCCTTCCTCCACACATCCTCCCCAGCCGCGAAGAGGGGTTCCGGCTTCATTACCATGCCGGGGCCGCCCCCGTAGGAGTAATCGTCCACCGTCCGGTGTCTATCGGTGGCGTAGTCCCGGACCTGGTGCAGGGTAATGGTCACCAGGCCTTTGTCCGCTGCCCGGCGGACTATGCTCTCCGCAAAAGGTCCCTGGAACATGGCGGGGAAAAGAGTAAGGATATGGATGTCCATAATAGCCTACGTCGGCGGGTGCTCCGTGAACTCGCCCCGCAGCAGCTCCAACGCATGCAGTAGAGCGGGGCGGAGCACCGCCATGCCCTCTCGGACCGCCTTGGGGCTTCCCGGCAAGTTTACAATGAGACAATGGCCCCTTGCGCCGGCCACGCCTCGGCTGAGCATGGCGTGGGGTGTGGCCTTCATCCCCTCGGCGCGCAGGGCTTCCGCAATGCCGGGCACTAGCCTTTCTACTACGGCTAGAGTTGCTTCCGGCGTGATGTCGCGAGGGCCCAGGCCTGTCCCGCCCGTAGTGATGACCAGGTCCAGGCCCTCGTCGGCCCAGCGGCAAAGCCGGTCCCGGATGGGCTGGGGGTCATCGGGGACCACCTCGTAGCAGGCCACGGACACTCCCAGAGAGCGCAACGCCTCCCGGATCTCGGGGCCGCTGCGATCCTCTCGCAGCCCGGCCGCCCCCTTGTCGCTTATGGTGAGGATGCCTGCCGAGAACATTTCTGAGATACATGATAGCAGCTTCGGAAGCCAGCGCCCATCGTTTCCCTTGAC
>JACPQK010000064.1 GCA_016190535.1 Chloroflexota bacterium
ATGAGTCCCCTGCTCTGCCTCTGAGCTACGCTGGCCCTTACGATAATCCAGTCTAGCATCACCCTCGCCTGAGGGCAAGCAGCCGCCGCTGGCCAGCGATTGGGTAGTGTGTCATTCTGAAGGAGTCCTTCCCCGGAAGGACGATTGAAGAATCCGTCCCCCGGTGGAGGTCTGTGTGGGGGTACGGA
The DNA here is from genome assembly GCA_016190535.1 of Chloroflexota bacterium. The sequence continues at coordinate 189 of JACPQK010000064.1, forward strand.
TGCTTCGTCCTTCGGCAGAAGGACTCAGCATGACACTATCCAGGTTTTGGCTCCCCGTCAAACTCAAATTGATACACTACGAGCGGTTGCCCGAGGTTGCTGGCCGCCCGGCAATTTGGCACAATACATGTTTGTTGAGGAACTATGAGGCACTGGTGATGACCTGCGACTTGGCGGTATCCCTGCCTGCGCTGACTGCCCTCAGCGTAGGGGGGGCTGAGTAGGGTTGGCGGAGCAAGAGGGGGCCTTGGGCCCCTATCGGGTCCTGGACATTACAGACGAAAAGGGCTTTTACTGCGCCAAGCTCCTGGCGGAGCTGGGTGCCGACGTCATCATCCTGGAGCCTCCCGGGGGCCACCCAGCGCGCCATCGAGGTCCCTTCTACCGGGACCAGGTGCACCCGGAGAAGTCCCTCTACTGGTTCGCCCTCAACACCTCCAAGAGGTCCATCACCCTCAACCTGGAGACACGGGACGGCCAGGCCCTTTTTCGGGAGCTAGTGAAAACAGCCCACTTCATCGTCGAATCTCAGCCGGCAGGTTTCCTGGACGGGCTGGGCCTGGGCTATCAAGCCCTGGCCCAAATACGCCCAGATATTATCGTGACCTCCATCACACCCTTTGGCTCCACCGGCCCCTACAGCAGCTACCAGGGTACAGATATGGTATGTCAGGCGATGGGTGGCCTGATGTTCCCTCACGGAGGGGAAAGGAGCACCCCCCACAAGCTGCCCTGCGACCAGGCCTACTTTCAGGCGGGGCTACAGGCGGGTGTAGCCACCCTTACCGCCCACTACCGCCGGTTGCGAACAGGCGTGGGACAACGGGTGGACGTCTCCGTCCAAGAGGCCGGGGCGGGCGCTACCTCGCCCGGCACTGCCCCGCAGCCAGTTCCCTGGCAAATGCAGACGGTCCGCTGCCAGGACGGCTACGTGGCCCTCTCCCTTCGGTCTTCCTCTCTGGAGGCCGTCCTCCAGTGGATGGAGGATAGCGGCTGGGAGATTGCCCAGCTCAAGGGACGACAGTGGACCGCCACCGACATTGCCTCCCTTACCGGTCCCGAAAGGCAGGTGCTGGGCCCTCTGCTGCACAAGCTCTTGACACAGAAGACCCGCGAGGAGGTGCGGGAAGGCGCTCGCCAGTACCGCCTTCCCTGGGCACCCCTCCAATCCCCCACCGAGCTGCTGGACGACTCCCACCTTGCGGACAGGGGTTTCTTCATCCCCGTCCGGCACGAGGGGCTAAAGGAGGCCATTCCCTATCCTGGGCCTCCGGCCCGCCTGACAGCGACCCCCTGGCGCATTCAGGTCCCCGCACCAGGCATTGGAGAGCACAATCTGGAGATTTATGTAAAGGAACTGGGGCTCACCCCCGAGGAGCTGACCATGCTCAAGGCAGTGGGGGCCATATAGGAGGCTGGCGTGAGCGGAGCACTGGAAGGCCTTCGAGTGGTAGAGTTCAGCAACGCGGGTGCGGGGCGTATGGCTGCCATGGACTTGGCCCACCAGGGCGCCCAGGTGCTCCACGTGGTGCCTGCCTTTAGCCAGGAGGAAGGGCGCTATCCCGCTCCCTCCGCGCGGACCGCGGGGATATCCGACGTAGCAGCGGATAAACATAGCCCGGCCCGAGAGCCGGAATCCGATAGCTACAGCCTCACCCTCAATCTCGCCAGACCCAGAGGCCTGGAGCTAGCCAGACAGCTCATAGCGCAAGCCGACGTAGTGATGGAGAGCTTCCCCCCCGGCGTCATGTCACTATGGGGCCTGGCCCATGAGGACATCGCGAAGTCCCGGCCAGACGCCATCGTGGTCAGCCTGTCCCCCTACGGCCAGAGGGGACCCTTCGCTGCCCTCCCCGCAGATGGGAACACCCTCTTCGCCCTAAGCGGCCTCCAGTTCCTCACGGGCTGGACAGAGTCCTCCCCGGCGCTGGCAGGAGCACTCTATGTCGACGGGACTGCCGCTCACTTCGCTGTCGCCTTCATCCTGGCGGCGTTGGACCACAGGCTGCGCACGGGCCGGGGCCAGTACATCGACCTGTCCCAGTACCAGTGCACCCTCCACTGCCTTCAGGAGGCCCTGCTAGAGGCCTCCGCCAACGGCCGCTGCCTGGAGCCTCTGGGCAATCGCCATCCCTACGCAGCCCCCTGTGGTGTGTACCGTTGCCGAGGGGAGGACCGCTGGATTGCCATATCAGTGGTCGACCACCAGCAGTGGTCTGCTCTGTGCCAGGCTATGGGCAAGGAGGAGTGGATGCAGCCCGGCGCTCAGTTCCGCAGTGTGCTGGGCCGCCTCCATCATCAGGACGAGCTGGACAGGCAGATTAGCACCTGGACACAGCTTCATTCTCCGGAGCAGCTCATGGCCACTCTACAGGCAGCCGGTGTACCCGCGGGCGTAGTGGCCAGCCCGGCAGACCTGCTCCGGGACCCGCAACTTAGGCATCGTAGCTATCCCCTGGCCGCGGGGGATGCGCCGTTCCCAATGCCGGGCCAGCATAATGAACTCGTCTTTAGGGGACTGTTGGGCCTGGATGAGGGCGAGTTCCTGGAGTGCCTGGCCCAGCGGGCCTTTGGCTAGCGGCACTGCCATAGCCGGGCGCATTAGAGCTGAGGTCGTTTAGAAACACCCCGTCCTTACAGGGAAGGATGGGCCATAAAGCCCCCGGCCAATGGTCATCAAGTAAATAACATGCCTCATGGCGGGCGAGACCTTCATCCTCACCTTAGTCCTCTCCCCTCAAGGGAGAGGAGAGCAGGCAATCCCTTCCCCCTCGACGGGGGAAGGTTAGAGCTTGCCCTGAGCAAGGCGAAGGGATGAGGGTGGAACCCCAGCCTGCGTAAAGGCGACGTGTTTTGTTGATGACCATCAGCCGGGGATAAGGGTAAACGCCCTCGGACCCGAAAACAGCGATTGCCTCTTGTAGGGCCCCGACCTGTCGGGGCCCAGACGGGACGGTCGGGTTGGGAACCCCGACCTACAGATAGAATCGCTATTGGGTCGGAGCAGGGGGCTTTCCCGGCTGCCAGCAAAAGGGGTAAAATCTGCTCAGAGCCTTGGGCCGAGGGGGTAAACGATGGTACAGGATCCCCAGAATATACGTAACGTGGTGTTGCTGGGCCATACCGGTTCCGGGAAAACCTCCCTTGCAGAAGCCATGCTGTTCGCTGCTGGCGTCATCACCAGGATCGGCAAGGTGGCTGACGGCACCACCGTTTCCGACTACGAGCCTGAGTCTATCAAACGCCGCACCGGCGTGAGCACTGCTGTCCTGCCCCTGGAGTGGAAAGGGATGAGGGTGAACGTGCTGGACACTCCAGGCTACTTCGACTATGCCTGCGAGGTGGCCGCTGCCCTTTCGGCTGCCGACGCCGCTATTGTGGTGGTGGACGCCGCCTCCGGGGTGCAGGTAGGCACTAATCAGATGTGGCGGCAAGTGCGCAGCCGCTCGTTGCCCTGTCTCCTGGTTGTCAATCAGTTGGACCGGGATAATACCGACTTCTTCAAAGTCCTGGACCAGGTCCAGGCCAAGCTGGACAAACGCTGTTTGCCACTGCAGGTTCCTGTGGGCTCTGCCGCCGAGTTCCAGGGGGTCGTAGAACTGATCCCCATGGCAGCCCAGGAGGGACAGTCCTTCCCGCTGGAGAAGGTCCCCACACCCCTGCGGAGTCGCGCCCAGGAGGCGCGCCTCAAGACCATCGAAGCCATTGCTGAGCAGGACGATGCTCTGCTCACCAAGTACCTGGAGGGCGAAGAGCTGACCGCCAAGGAGCTGGTGAAGGGTCTTCGGACAGCGACCAGGGCTGGGGGCATTTACCCAGTGCTGGCGGCAGCGGGCCTGGCCAATACTGCTATCCCGTCTCTGCTGGAGGCCATTGTGGAGCTACTGCCCTCCCCGGCGGAGGTCCCGCTACCCACCCCCAAGAGGCTGGACGGTGCTGAGCCTGTTGTCCTAAAGGCGGACCCTCAAGGGCCTCTGGCGGCCCAGGTGTTCAAGACCACGGCAGACCCCTATGTCGGCAAGCTCAGTATTTTCCGGGTGTTCTCGGGCATCCTGGCCAGTGATTCCCGGTTATGGAACGCTAGCAAAGGGGCCGAGGAACGTATTGGGCAGCTCTTCCTCCTGCGGGGGAAGTCTCAGGAGCCCGTGGCCCAGGTAGTGGCAGGGGGCATCGGTGCCATAGCCAAGCTGGCCACTACCGGCACGGGCGATACCCTTGTGGCCTCCAGGGACCAGTCCATGCTCTTCCCGCCCATTGAGTTCCCCAAGGGCCTGTTCACCATGGCTGTCCACCCCAAGAGCAAGGCGGACCTGGACAAGATGAGCACAGCTTTGGCCCGCCTGGTGGAAGAGGACCCGAGCCTCTCCTTACGGCGGGAACCGGCTACCGGCGAGATGCTCCTCACAGGGATGGGGGATACACACCTCGAGGTAGCTGCCGAGCGCTTGCAGCGGAAGTTCGGCACAGAGGTGGTATTGACCCTGCCACGGGTCCCCTACAAAGAGACCATTACCACGTCCACCAGGGCCGAGTTCAAACACAAAAAGCAGTCCGGGGGGCACGGCCAGTATGGGCACGTCTTCCTGGAGTTTGAGCCACTGCCTACAGGCACGGGCTTTGAGTTCGGCGAGAAAGTAGTAGGCGGCTCGGTGCCCAAGGAGTACATACCAGCCGTGGAGAAGGGCGTAGTGAAGGCCCTCCAGGAAGGTATACTGGCTGGCTACCCGGTGACCGATGTCAAGATAACTCTGTATGACGGCAGCTACCACCCCGTGGACTCCTCGGGTATGGCCTTCGAGATCGCCACCGTCCAGGGCGTGAAGAAAGGGCTCGCCCAGGCGCAGCCCACCCTCATCGAACCCATCGTGAACCTAAGAGTGATTGTCCCTGACTCTCTCACCGGGGATGTCATTAGCGACCTGAGCGGCAAGCGTGCCCGGGTGCTGGGCATGGGCCAGCAGGACGGCTCTACCGTGGTCGAGGCCCAGGCCCCGCTGGCGGAGCTCCTCCGCTATGCCATGGACCTGCGTTCTCTTACCCAGGGGCGGGGCAGCTACACCACAGAGATCAGCCACTACGAGCCGGTGCCAGCCCACGTCTCCGAGCGCATCATCTCCGAAGCCAAGGCCGCCGCCGGCAAGGAATAGCCGTAGGGGCTAGCCGTCGGCTCGCCCCTACGCCGGAAGAGGGGAGGGGCAACCTGCCGGTTGCCCCTCCCCTTCGCTGTGACTGGACTGGTTGCGCGGCTAGTGGCCCGCCCAGCTTATGGCCCCTTGTGACAGGCCTGACAGGTCGTCATCGTATCCTTTAGAGCCTGGTGGTTAGGCACCTCAGGGAACTTGGGTGCGGTGCCTACCCCGGTCTCGTGGCACACCCGACACTCAGTCCTGGGGGCGTGGTTGGCCGGGATTCTGGGGGGGAAGGCAGGCAGGTCCACGGCCTTGGCGAAGATCAGCTTGTAGACGTTGCTGCTCCAGGCGTGGTTCACCTGGGCATTGTCGAAGACGGCCAGGCCAAAGTAGTAGGTCTTGGCCAAGTCGCTGAACTGGACGTCGAACTGGGAGCCTGTAGTGAGCTTGCGGGCCCACTCCAGGGTCCACACCCCGTCCTTCCACACACCCTTGGCAGTAATGTCTGCCCGGTCACCAGCAAAGGGAGCGACGATGATTCCGGGGACTTTGTCGCCGGGTTTGTACTTGGTGTCATCAAAGGCTACTTTCACGGAGTCCATGATCCACCATGGTGGCGACGCCTTGTTGTCAGGGAGAGCGTACTGAGGGAGCTTCTTGTCGGCTGTGCGATTGTCTACGTACCCGCCGCTAGTCTTGGGATCGCTATGGCGACCAGCCTCCGCAGCCTCGGACGGCCGCTGGGCGTCCAGGTACTGGTCATCTATCTG
>JACPQK010000065.1 GCA_016190535.1 Chloroflexota bacterium
CAACCCCGCCGGGGAGCGCCCCATGCTCCTGCGCACCCACACCTCCCCCATGCAAATAAGGACTATGGAGAAACGGCAGCCCCCCATACGGGTGGTGGTCCCTGGCCGGTGTTACCGCCACGAGGCCACCGATGCCACCCACGAGTCCATCTTCTACCAGGTCGAGGGGCTGGCCGTGGACCGGGACATCAGCCTGGCCGACCTCAAGGGCACCCTCCTGCACTTTGCCCGGGAGCTCTTCGGGGCCGAGCGGCAGGTCCGCTTCCGCTGCGACTACTTCCCCTTTGTGGAGCCGGGGGTGGAGGTGGCCATAGACTGCTTCGCCTGCGGGGGCAAGGGCTGCCGCATCTGTGGGAACTCCGGCTGGATCGAGATCATGGGGGCGGGCATGGTCCACCCCGACGTGCTGCGGGGGGTAAACTACGACCCGGAGGAGTACACCGGCTTCGCCTTTGGCCTGGGTCCGGAGCGCATCGCCATGCTCAAGTACGGCATAGATGACATCCGCCTGTTCTACGGCAACGACGTGCGGTTCCTGGGGCAGTTCTGAGGTTGAGACTGATGGCAAAGGAACCGTTCTCCATGCATAGTGGGTTACGGCCTCGGCCAGAAACGCCAGTGTACGGGGAAGTGCCAGAGCGAATAAGAACAGCCTTTATCTATCTACTGCGTGACTTTGTCAAGTACGCAAGCATCTATACCCCCTTCGGTCAACGACTGGGGAAGTTGGTACCGTTGCCAGGGTCCATTCTAGGCGCTATACAGCTCAAGATTGTTGACCTAGAAGTAGAGAAAATGGTTACTGGATGTGCGTGGTATGAATTCTACGACCTGTGTGAGGAAGCATACAAACACATTCATGACACATCTAAATGGGATGCGGAGGAATTCACCAAGAACCTGAACAAGATTTTCACAGAAGAATCAATAGGCTATAAGCTGGTGAGAGGTCCATCAAGCGGGTAGGCGTCAAGTTCGCAGATGAGAAACAACGGCAAGCCAGCCTGTTGCTAAGAGCAGGTAAATTCAAGGGTCCTGACCAGCAGTTTCAAAAGGCAATTCGTGCTCTGAATGTACGCCCTCAACCTGATACTGAAAATTGTATTAAAGATGCTGTCGGTGCTCTGGAGGGCGTAGCCAGAATTGTGACGGGTGATGAGAAAAGCACCCTCGGCGACCTCTTGGATAAGAAGCTAGTGCCGACCATAATCCCTAAACCCCTGCACAAGGCTTTCGAAGCAGTGTACGGGTATCGTAGTACAACCCCAGGTATCGGCCACGGCCAAGTGGAGGCTTCTACCGTAATGTTGGAAGATGCAGAGCTTGTCCTTGGCCTTTGCGCAGCAATGATAATCTATCTGGCAAAAAAGAAATGAAGCTCTCCCTGCGCTGGCTTAGAGACTATGTCAACATAGCCCTGGCCCCGGAGGCGCTGGCCCAGCGCCTCACCCTGGCCGGCCTGGAGGTGTCCGCTATCCAGCGCACCGGCGGCGACTGGGAGAACATCACCGTGGGCCACGTCGTCGCCGTGGAGAAGCACCCCAACGCCGATAGGCTGCGCCTGGCCACCGTGGACCTGGGGGGCGAGCGCTACACCGTGGTCTGCGGCGCTCCCAACGTGGCATCGGGGCAGAAGGTGGCCTTCGCCAGGGTGGGCGCTCGCCTTATAGACGGCCACACCGGCCAGCCCACCGTCCTCCGGGAGGCCCGCATCCGGGGCGTGGCCTCGGCGGGAATGGTCTGCTCCGAGAAGGAACTGGGCCTCTCCGATAACCATCAGGAGACCCTGGTACTGCCGGACGATGCCCCGGTGGGCGCTCCCCTCTCTGACTACCTGGGCGATGTGGTGCTGGACCTGGAGCTGACCCCCAACCGCCCCGACTGCCTTTCCGTCCTGGGCATCGCCCGAGAAATAGCCGCCCTCACGGGACAGGAGGTGAGAGAGCCTGCCGTATCCTACCCCGAGTCCGGCCCAGCCATCGGGGAAAGGACCTCGGTGGAAGTGCTGGACCCCGACCTCTGCCCCCACTACTGCGCCAGCCTGATTACGGGCGTGCGCGTGGGCACCTCCCCCCGCTGGATACAGGAGCGCCTCCAGGCCGTCGGGATGCGGCCTATCAACAACATCGTGGACATCACCAACTACGTCACCCTGGAGTATGGCGAGCCTATGCACGCCTTCGGCTTCACCACTCTGGCCGGCAAGCGCATCGTGGTACGCCGCGCCCGGCCAGGCGAGACCGTCACCACCCTAGACGGCATCGAGCGACCTCTAACGCCGGACATGCTCGCCATCTGCGATGCCCAGCGCCCGGTAGCCCTGGCCGGAATCATGGGGGGAGCCCAGACCGGTGTGACCGAAGGCACCACCTCCATCCTGCTGGAGGCTGCCAGCTTCAATCCCGCCAGCATCCGGCGCACTTCCCGGGCCTTTGCCCTGCGCACCGAGGCCTCCCTGCGCTTCGAGAAAGGGCTGAGCACAGAGCTGCCCCCCATCGCCCTACGCCGGGCCACCCAGCTCATCCTGGAGCTGGCCGGGGGCCAGGCCGCTACAGGCATAGTGGACATCTACCCCGGCCAAAGGGAGTCCAGCCCCATTCTGCTGTCTCAGGAACGGGCACGCCGGGTGCTGGGCATGGACCTCTCCCTGGAGCGCATGGCCGGTGCCCTCTCATCCCTGGGCTGCCGCTGTGAGCCCGCTGGCAGCGCGCTGCTGGTGACGCCCCCCTACTGGCGCACAGACCTCCGCCTCGCCGATGACCTGATTGAGGAGGTGGCCAGAGTCATCGGCTACAACCAGTTGCCCACCACCATGCTCCGCGGGGAAGTGCCCATCCAGCAACCCAACCCCGCCCGGGACCTCCGGGAGCGCCTGCGCGATCTCCTGGTGGCCTGCGGGCTCCAGGAGGTAATCACATACTCCCTGGTGAACCAGGCCACGCTCGACCTCAGTGGCTCACCATCGGCCCTGAAAGTAGTGAACCCGGTGAGCCGGGAGCAGGAGTACCTGCGCACCAGTCTGCGGCCCAGCCTCCTGGCCTGCCTGGCTGCCAACCAGCGACGCACCGAGGGTGACCTGCGCCTCTTCGAGATAGGCAGGGTCTATCTGCCCAGAGGA
>JACPQK010000066.1 GCA_016190535.1 Chloroflexota bacterium
CTGGACCAGCTCCACGCCGAAACGCTGGGAGAAGTCTCGAAGCGACAACCCGGATGCCAGCCGGAGGCCCAGGATCACCGTCTCTGCCCGCTCCAGGGGGGCGGAGACAGCCTCCAGGCCGGCCAGGGGGCTGCGGGAACGGACCACGTCCTCAGTCCCCCCAGAGGAGGGGCACAGCCCGGCCACCTGCCGGATGTAGGTAGCCGGGTATGCTATGTTGTAGAAGCGGTAGCCCTGCCAGGAGGAGTGTCCCCCCGCTCCCAGGCCCAGGTAAGGCCCATTTCGCCAGTAGACAAGGTTATGGCGGCACTCCCCACCGGGGCGTGCCCAGTTTGATATCTCGTAGTGGCTGTAGCCCGCCTGGGCCAGCATCTCCTCCGCCAGCCGGTACATATCCGCTGCCAGGTCGGGGTCCGGCGCTGGCACCTCCTGCTCTGCCACTCGCCGGGCCAGGGGAGTGCCCTGCTCCAGGGTAAGGCAGTAGAGGGAGAGGTGGTCCGGCTCCAGGCGCAGCGCCGCCTCCAGGGTGGCCTGCCAGCATCCGATGGTCTGGCCGGGCAGGCCGTAGATCAGGTCCAGGTTGATGTTAGCGAAGCCGGCCTGCCGCGCCAGGTCGAAGCTTTCCTTTGCCTCCGCAGCGGAGTGGATGCGCCCCAGCAGGCGCAGCTCCGCATCCCGGAAGCTCTGGACGCCCAGGCTCAGGCGGGCTACCCCCAGGCGGCGGGCCGCCACCAGCCAGGCCTGGCCCACCGTGCCCGGGTTGGCTTCCAGACTGACCTCGGCTCCAGGGACCAGGCCCAGGTGGCGGCCCGCCGCCTCCAGGAGACGGCCCAACTGCCGCGGGGAAAGCAAGGACGGAGTGCCCCCACCCAGATAGAGGGTCGCCACCGTAAGGTCCTGATCACCCCACAGCTCCATCTCCCGGGCCAGGGCCGCCACATAACTGTCTATCAGCCCCTCCATGCCCGGGTAGGAGTTGAAGTCGCAGTAGGCGCACTTGCTCCGGCAGAAGGGGATGTGCAGATAGAGGCCGATGGCCTGGGACATATTACAGCTCCATAATACTACATAGACAGGTTACGAGGTCCTGCTTTACAGACTAACTTCGATTGGATATAATATTTAACGTTTTCCTAAGATAATGGAGATGAAAGCTACCGCCAGAACCCCTCGGGAACGGCTAGAGCAGCGCCTGTCTCAGCTTATGGACAGGATGGTACTCTCCATGAGGCCACCCGTGACCCATGTGCCTCTCCTTATGGAGCTAACTATGCCCCAGCTCAGGACGTTGCTCCTGTTGTTTGGTCTGGGGCCCCTGCGGATGGGCGATTTGGCCTCCACGCTGAGTGTCGCGCTACCTACCGCCACAAGCCTGATGACCAAGCTGGAGGAGAAGGGACTTGCCACACGACAACACACGAGCCTTGACCGGCGGGTGGTCCTGTGTTCCCTCACAGAGCAGGGCCGGCGGGAGGCGGAGAAAATCTGGCGCATTAGACTCGAGCACTTGGATATGCTCACTTCAGCGCTAGACGAAAGGGAACTCGAACTCGTCGTGCAAGCCATGGAGCTATTGGGGTGCGCCCTGGAGAGGAGCCGATTGGCTCCTGAAGCCCCCGGCAGCACTCCAGCCCAGTCCTAGCATTCTCTTGGCCCTGTTCCCCTGGCCGATGGTCTAAGTTGGAGGTTTTTGAGAATGGAGTTATCTAAATCCAGCTTTAGGGGCAGCCCCACAGCCGCTCACACTCTGGAAGAAGATATGGGCTTTCGACCCTTGCCGCGCCGACAGGTGGTCATCACCTTGGGCGGAGTCTTGCTGGCCATGTTCCTGGCCTCCCTGGACCAGACGGTAGTGGGTACCGCGATGCCCCGCATCATCGCTGACCTGGGCGGATTCAGCCGCTACACCTGGGTGACTACGGCTTACCTCGTAGCAGCCACTACCGTGGTCCCCATTGTCGGCCGCCTCTCGGACATTTATGGCCGCAAGTGGTTCTTCGCAGGGGGCATCGCCGTTTTCCTCTTCGGCTCAGCGCTGGCTGGCCTCAGCCGGTCTATGGACCAGCTCATCGCCTTCAGGGCCTTTCAAGGCCTTGGCGCAGGGGTCATGATGGCCAATGCCTTTGTAGCCATAGGCGATCTCTTCCCTGCCAAGGAGAGGGGCAAGTACTCTGGATTCGTATCGGCCACTTTTGGACTCTCCGCGGTCATTGGCCCCACTCTAGGCGGCGTGGTAACCGATAGCCTCTCCTGGCATTGGGTATTCTTCATCAACCTGCCCCTGGGTATACCCGTGATCGCCCTGTTTATACGGTTCTTCCCTCATACGGGCTCTGCTGGGTCACAGCACCGCCTCGACTACCTGGGGATGGGGACACTGGTCCTGGCGGTGGTGCCTCTCATGCTAGCCCTGTCCTGGGGAGGCGTCCAATACGAGTGGAGTTCCCTGCCAGTGGCAGGTGCCCTGGCGTTCAGCGCCGTTATGGTGGCACTATTTATCGCAACGGAGGTGCGGTCTGACGAACCAGTCCTTCCCTTGGAGCTTTTCCGTAACCCGGTGGTGGGTATCTCCATGGCGGCCATATTCGCCACCGGGTTTGGAATGCTAGGAGCGATCATGTTTGTGCCCCTTTTCTTTCAGGGGGTACTGGGGGCATCGGCCACCAGCAGCGGCAGTTTCCTGACCCCCATGATGCTGGGCACTGTGGCAGGGTCTGCCCTGTCTGGACAGGCCCTGTCCCGGCTAGGCGGCCACTACCGCACCCAGGGCCTCATGGGCCTGGGCATCATGTCCCTGGGCCTATTCCTGCTCTCGGGAGTCAGCCCTGATACAACTTACGGTCATGCGGTGCTGAGTATTGTAATCGTAGGCTTTGGGCTGGGCATGACCATGCCAGTATTCACTATCGCCGTGCAAAACGCCGTCCCCTACCGGATCATGGGGATAGCGACATCCTCCACCCAGTTCGTGCGCTCCATTGGCGGTAGTGTGGGGCTGGCTCTGCTAGGTGCGTTTATGGTGAGCCAGTTTGCTTCAGGCGTAGCAGCAGACGTGCCTGCGGCCGTAAGACAAGCCCTACCCCCTGAACGCCTGGACCAGTTGTCCCATGAGCCCCGCATCTTGATGAGCCCCGACTCCCAAGATGAACTCCAGAGCGCCTTCAACCAGCTAGGGCCGCAAGGTGCAGACCTGGGGCGGCAACTGCTACAGGCGCTCCGGACTGCCCTTGCCTCTGCCATAGGGAAGGTGTTCACCGTCAGCCTGTTGGCTGGGGCGCTGGCCTTCCTGGTCACCCTCTTCCTCAAAGAGATACCGCTGAAGGAACGTCGCGGCAGGGGTAGCGCCCCAGGAAGGCTTGAGGGCACTCCCTAAACGTTGAACAGGAAGGTAATGACGTCCCCGTCCTTTACAGGGTAGGTCTTGCCCTCCAAGCGTAGCCAGCCCCGTTTGCGGGCCTCCGCCAGGCTGCCGCAGCGTACCAGCTCATCAAGGCCAATTACCTCGGCCCGGATGAAACCCCGTTCCATGTCCGTGTGGATCTTCCCCGCCGCCCTGGGGGCCAAGCTGCCTTCGGGGACAGGCCAGGCCCTCACCTCCTCCGAGACCACCGTGAAGAAGGAGACCAGCCCCAGCGTCCGATAGCACAAGCGCAGCAGCCGGCCAGGGGCAGGCTCCTGGGGCAGGGAGAGGGAGCGCCGGAACTCCAGGGCCTCCGCCTCCTCCAGTTGGGCCAGCTCCATCTCCAGCTTGGCGCACAGGCCCATAGTCCCCAGACGGGGCCTGTCATACTTCCGGGACCACTCCGCTTCCAGGGCCTCCGTCTGCCCGAGCTGCTCCTCACCCAGATTGAGGGCCACCACCATGGGTTTGGCCGTGAGCAGGGCGTAGTTCTCCACGAAGCGGGCCTCATCGGGGGACAGGGCCATCTCCCTCACCGGGGTCTCCGCCTCCAGGCCCACCTTGAGGCGGCCCAGCAGTGCCCGTTCCCGGTCCAGGGCCTCCCGCTCTGCAGGCTTCGCCCCTCTGTAGGAGACAGCAATCCGCTCCAGACGCCGCTCGATAATCGCCAGGTCGGAGAAGGCCAGCTCCAGGTTCAGGGTGGCCAGGTCCCGATGGGGATCAATGCTGGCCAGGGGATGGGGGACACTCTCGTCCTGGAAAGCCCGCACTACTAGCACGAAGGCGGAGGTGGCACTGAGCTGGTTGAGCAGCGGGCCAGCGAAGCCCTGGGTCTTGCCCAGGCCGGCGGGCGGTGCTACCACATCCAGGAAGCAGACCTCACTGGGCACCAGCCTCTTAGGATGGAATATGCCTGCCAGCACTTCCAGGCGAGGGTCAGGGACCTTGACCATGCCCGCATGGACGGGTGTCCCTGCCGCCGCCTCAGCCCGTCCCCCGGTGAGGGCCTGGAAGAGGGCGGTCTTGCCGCTGTAGGCCAGCCCCAGGATGGCGATATCCACGCTTCTATTTTATCTCGCCATAGGCCCTCTCGGTAGACGGCGGAAGGGCTGTTACCCCGCGCCCCCTCAACTCTTGGCAGTGGCCTGCCACCGGCGAAGGCCTTATGATAGTTCCTGACCCGCTGGGGCAGGGGAATGCCACCGAAGGAGGCCAGGGTGAGGATGACCATCGACCGCTCCCGCTGTATCGGCGCCGCCAACTGCGTGGCGGTGGCCCCCACCGTGTTCCGGTTAGACGAGGAGAACAAGGCCATCGTCCTGGACGTATCTTCGGTGAGCGAAGACAAGCTATGGGAAGCCGCCGAGTCCTGCCCTACCGACGCTATCATCCTGGAGGACGACGGCGGCCGCCGTCTGTACCCATCTTAAGCACGTGGTCTACCTGCTCTACGGCCAGGACGATTTCTCTCGGGCCCAGTTCCTCGCCCAGCTCAAGCAGGAGCTGGACCCCGCCAACGGTGGCCTGCTGCCCGCCAATACCAATGTGCTGCCTGGCCCTCAGCTCACCTTCGGCGAGCTAGTCCAGATGTGTGACTCTTACCCCTTCCTGGCCGAGAGGCGGCTGGTGATCGTGGAGGGACTCCTTTCCCGTTTCGAGAGGCGACCCGGCGAGAGGGAAGGGACACCACCCCGAGCGGCAGGGGACCTGGCGCAGTGGAAGCAGTCGCTGGCGGAGTACCTCCCCAGGATGCCCCCTACCACAGTGCTGGTCTTCGTGGATGGCCCCCTGCGCCGGAGCAATCCCTTGCTCCAGGTACTCTCACCCCTGGCCCAGGTAGTCGAGTTCGCCCCCCTGAGGGTGGCGGAGCTCCAGGAGTGGACTGTGGCCCGGGTGAAGCAGGCCGGTGGCTCCATCCACCCTCAGGCCGTCCAGCTTCTGGCTGAGCTGGCGGGGCCTGACCTCTGGTCCCTCTCCACAGAGGTAGACAAACTTCTGACCTACAGTCAGAGCAGGCCCATCACCGCTGGGGATGTCCAGCGGCTGGTGCCCGAGGGCCGGCAGGCGACAGTGTTTGCCTTCGTGGACGCCCTGCTGGAAGGCCCCCGCTCCCAGGCCCTGGTCCTGCTCCATAGCCTCTTCCTGGGAGGGGCCGTTAGCCCTTACCTGGTCGCCATGGTCTCCCGGCAACTGCGCCTCCTCCTTCAGGCCCAGGAGCTAATCACCCAGGGCCGCTCTCGCCAGGAGATAGGCACCCATCTCGGCCTTGCCCCCTTCCCCCTGCGCAAGACCTGGGAGCATGCCCACCGCCTAGGCAGAGACCGGCTAGTAGTCCTCTACGACCAGCTTCTAGACCTGGAAGTCGCTATCAAGACAGGCCGGCTCCCCGATGAGATAGCCTGGCAAGTGCTGGTAGCCGAAGTGTCGCCCTCATAGGGCCCCCCACTGTTACTCGAAGTCCTCCCTGGTGTCCCGTCCCCCTAGTGTCCTGAGTCGGAAATTCCCTAAACAAGTCAGCTCGGGCAATGAAGATCTCGTTCTACGGATGCTATAGGCAGACATCACCCTCATGTTCTCCCTCCCCTGGCCCTCCGGTCCGCGGAGTCCGATACTCTGCTCTGAGCGATACCCTGTTCGGACCGGACTCCTTCGGAGAGCCTGGCGAAGGGAAGGGAGTAAGGGGAATGGTCGGAGAGATTGTCTCAGCGCACTGTTAGACCAGGGTGTCCGCTACTATTGCGGCAAAGAGCAGGGCCAGATAAATGTTGGAGGCCAGGAAGGTGCCCAGGGCCCGGGTCCGACCGGGAGCGGCATTGAGCCAGCCCACCAGGCTGAGCAGCCCCAGGCCCGCCAGGGCCGCCGTGGCCAAATAGAGAGGGCCGGAGGCTCCCCGCAGTCCCAGCAGGCTCACTCCCACCAGCAATACGGCGTGGAGGGCGATCCAGCGGGCGGTGGCCCGGTCTCCGGCAACTACGGGGAGCATAGGGACCCTGGCTTGGGCGTATTCCTCCCTGTGGGCGATGGCGAAGCTCCAGAAGTGCACAGGTGTCCACAGGAAGACTACCAGGGCCAGGGCCAGCGCCGTGGGGCCGATGCCCCCTGTGGCGGCGGC
>JACPQK010000063.1 GCA_016190535.1 Chloroflexota bacterium
AGCGACAGGCGGAGACCAGCTCCGGATTGCCGCTGATGTCGCAGCAGCCGGGCATCATCACGGTGGCGGCCTTGGGGGTCTCCCCACCGTCCTCGCTGGGGGTAAACCCAATATCCATCCAGCGTAGACCAGCCTGTCGCAAGTTGTGGGGCGTGAACAACACCCCGTCCCGTCTAATGGTTTCCACTTGCCCGGAGAGGCCCCTTCCGGCGTTAATGCGCCCCAGGACTTCCGGTGGCCTTAGCTTGCTGATTCCCTTGCGTTCTTTTGCCATGGCTCCTCCTTCCCCGTTTTTGAAGCACCTGGATTGTATGCCCTGGCGGTGATAGCGTCAAGGGCTGTGGGTGTAGAGAGCTCCGAAAAAGGGCCTGCTGAACCCCGCCCTGATGGTCATTGATTAAGTAAAGTGACATTAAGCGCCACACTGACCTCGATACCTCACCCCCGGGTACCCTCTGGGAACCCTTTGGGTGCCCCCTCGTCCTTCGGCTGCGCTCAGGACGAGCTCTACAGGAGAGGGGGAAAGAAGAAATTACTGGGGGGGGAATCCCCAAACCCCCAGCAGGAAACCGGAGGTTTCCTGCACCTTCCTAGGTGTGCCAGGGGGTGTCCCCCCTGAAATCGTTTTCCCTTCTCCCCCTCTTACGCCTAAGAGGGGAAGCCAGACGCCGTCCTGAGCTGGCCGAAGGAGGGGGTGTTCATGGAATGTCGCCATAATCTGTTGATGACCATAAGGGCGGGGCTGCCATGCCCACGGCTTCAGCCGGGGGTTAGGAATCCACGGACTATGGGTGTTGGTCTCTACCGAGAGAGGGCAGGAACCGGGGTCGCCAACGGACCATCCAGAAGTTCCGCAGTAACCCGCCGCTTCTGGCCCAGGGCAGACGGTTCCTGGGGGGTATTTCCCGGCTGGGTGCAAAGGGCGGGGCTAGGGGGCCTGGCCCAGAGTCACACTGACCGTCAGTTGCCGGGTGCCTCGGAGCACCACGATCTCCACCAGGTCGCCCACCTGGTGGGCCTGAATCAAGCCCACAACCTGTTCCCGGTTGGTCACATCCTGGCGGGCAAAGCGCAGGATGACATCCCCCGCCCGCAGACCGGCCTGGGAGGCTCCCGTGCCGGGCAGCACCAGGGATATGAGCACCCCCTGCTGGGTAGCCAGGCCGAAACGGGCAGCTATAGCCGGAGTAACGGTGAGCATATCTACCCCCAGGAAGGGCTGAGGGGGCTGAGCTTGGCTCATGAGCCGCTGGGCGGCCTCCTGGGCGGTGTTGCTGGCAATGGCGAAGCCAATGCCGATGGGCCGGATGCGCTCCTCCAGCTCGATGGCGGTATTGATGCCTACTACCTCTCCCCTCAGATTGACCAGGGGGCCCCCGCTGTTCCCCGGGTTGATGGCGGCATCGGTCTGGACCAGGCTGCTCAAGACCGCCCCTCCGGGCTCCTGAATGCTTCTGTCCAGGGCACCCACCACACCCACGGTCACCGTGGGTCCTCCCTCCAGACCCAGGGCGTTGCCCAGGGCGATGACCCAATCCCCCACTCGCAGGCTAGAGGAGTCCCCGAGAGGCAGGGCAGGCAGGTCCTGGCCCTCGATCTTGAGCACCGCCAGGTCCTGGTTGGGGTCCCGGCCTATAGTGCGGGCAGCGAAGGTACGCCCGTCGGGGAGGCTAACCTGGATACTGGTGGCCCCCTCGATAACGTGGTTGTTGGTCAGGATGTAGCCCTGGGAGTCGAAGATGAAGCCCGACCCGGCACCCTCCAGGGGCACCGGCTGGAGGAAGATGTTGAATTGCACACCCTCCACCTGGATAGAGACCACCGCTGGCTTTACTCTCTCCACGATGTCGGCGATGGAGGGTAGCCCCATGGCCTGGTTCGATGGGGGTGGGGACGGAGTGAAATCAAGTGGGGTGGCCGGGGGTGTCGCGTTGGATGTCTGGGGAGAAGGCAGCACTGGTGTAGGGGTAGCTGGGGGGAGACAGCCCGCTCCTGCGCCGGCCAGCAGGAGAAAGACAGCGAATAGCCCGATAATCGGCTTCATGTTGTGCTGATAACAGGCTATTTAGTGCGGAGCCAAAAGTCAAGGTGCACAGACGGTGGAGGGGTGGGGCTGCGTGCAGGCTTTAGGCTTTCCGGCCGAGCACCTGTTCCTGGTACCACTGCACGTACTTGCGAGCACCCTCCTCGAAGTCCACCCTGGGCTCCCAGCCCAGCTCTTGCCGGGCCTTGTCACCAGAGGCCAGCCTGCCGGTAAAATCGGAGGCCCGGGCCTCCTTGTACTCTATAGTGACGTTGCCCATAATGTTGCGCACCGTCTCCGCCACCTCCCGGACGCTGACCATGCGTTTTCCTTCCAGGTTGTAGGTCTGGCCCTGGGCTACGGGCTGGAGGGCCGCCACGTTCCCCTCCGCCAGGTCTTCCACGTATACGAAGGCCCGTCCCTGCTTGCCCTCTCCGAAGATGGTGAGGGGCTGTCCGGCGAAGGCCCGCTGCACGAAGGTGGCCAGGACCGTGCCACCCCGGGCCCGGGGGCCGTAGGGGATCCCGTAGCGGAGTATGGTGAACTCCTGCCCGTACATGGTGTGGTAGCTGTGACAGAGCAGCTCTGCGGCCGCCTTCTGGGAGGTATAGATGTGGTCGGCCTTGCCCAGATGTATGGGCGCATCCTCGCTACTGTCGCCCTGGGCGGTCAGTCCATAGACCCAGACGGTGCTGGCCAGGATAACCCGCCCAATGTTGTTGCGGCGGGCAGCCTCCAGGACGTTGGCTACTCCCATGATGTTTATCTGGCTGGCCTCCACCGGGTTGCGGTGCACGTCGTTCACGTCTGCCACCGCCGCCAGCAGGTAGACTGCGTCGTAGGAGCCGGTGAGGGCCACGGCCGTCTTGGGTAAGTCCGTAATCTCGATGTGGATGTGGGGCACGTCGGGCCGGTGGGGCCTCTTGATGTCGAAGACGGTGACCTCGTGTCCTGCCCCCAGGAGCTTGTCTACCAGGTGGGAGCCGATGAAGCCTGAGCCACCGATGACGCCTACATTCATACTGCTAACACCTCAGAAAAGAATTGCCCTCTGTTCAACCGTTATCACGCCAGGTGGTTAGGGGATGGGGCCAGGGAGGGCCACGCTCGGCTGGCCCGCTCCGGGCCGCCGTTGGCGCAGATGGACATGAGTCTGGCGGCTAGCTTCCCCGGCTCATGGCGGAGGCGGTAGTCCTCCCGGACCAGGTCGGCTGTTACCAAGGTAACCTCCGGCGGGAGGCTTCCGCCCATCTCTACTGTCCGATTGGGCCACTCCGCCGGTAGTGGGGTGGCATTACTGTTCACCAGCACATAGTTGAAGAGGCCGCTGCCCACATGGCGGTGGAGGACTTCCACATGGTTGAGGACGGTGTAGCCGTCCGTCTCCCCGGGCTGGGTAGCTACGTTGCAGACATAGACCTTGGCAGCGGAGGACTCGCGGAGGGCCTGGGCGATCCCTGCTACCAACAGGTTGGGCAGGATGCTGGTGTAGAGGCTCCCTGGCCCGATGACTATGAGCTCTGCCTCCTGAATAGCCCGGACCGCTTCGGGGTAGGCCAGGGGATTCGCTGGCTCCAGCTCTATGTGGCTGATGCGGCCACCTCCGTTGGGGATGACCGATTCGCCGAGGATGGTGCTACCATTCTCCAGTATAGCCTTTAAAGCTACATTCTCCAGGGTGGAGGGGAGCACCTGGCCCCGCACTGCCAGCACCCGGCTGGCCTCCTTAAGGGCCTCGGGGAACTTGCCCGTCACATCGGACATGGCGGCAATAAAGAGGTTGCCAAAGCTGTGGCCCTCCAGTCCTGACCCCGCCCCAAAGCGGTACTCGAAGAGGCGGGACATCATAGGCTCTGTTTCGGCCAGGGCCACGATGCAGTTGCGGAAGTCCCCTGGTGGGAGGACACCCATCTCCTTGCGGAGCCGGCCCGAGCTGCCCCCGTCGTCGGCCACCGTGACAATAGCGCTGAGGTGGTCGGTGTGCTCCTTCAGGCCCCGCAGCAGGGTGGCTAGGCCTGTACCGCCACCGATGGCCACTACCCGGGGGCCTTTCTGTCGCCGGCGGTAGCGGTAGATGTGGTTGACCACAGTATCCCCATTGTGAGGCTTCAGAGGAGAGATGACGGCCATGTAGAGGCCTACCAGGCTCAGGGCAGCGATGATAAGGCCAAGAATAAATGCCAGGAAGGGGGTGGTGCTGGGGAGGTGGGCGTAGAAGGGGCTGCCGGGGGGAGCCCAGAACCGGACGAAGATGTAGGCGATGCCCGTGGACAGCAGGGCTACCCCCAGGGTTAGCCCGGCGATCCAGCGCTTTACGTGTATTCCCGGGTGGAGCCATTTTAGGAGGTCCCTGGTCCAAAGTCCTCGGTCTTGGCTATTCATCTCACTTTACCCTTGCTCACCTGATTTAGCCCGCCAAGCCATGTCTCACCAGCATCTCGAGCTACCCACTGAGCATAAGGGGTCGAGGTAGTTCTGGCTATCACCCAAAAGGATGAATAATTGTCCCACCCAGGAGGATGACGGGCTACAGGCCCCAGGCGTCGGGCTACCAGCGGATTCCATTTTACCCGTCTTCCAGTCTTTTTCTGAGCAGCTCGCGGACAACGTTGGGGTCGGCCCGACCTCGAGTGGCCCTCATCACCTGTCCCACCAGGAACATGATAGCCTGGGCTTTGCCTTGCCTGTAGTCCGCTACCGCCTGGGGGTTGGCCGCAAGGGCCACGTCTACTACACCCTCCAGCTCCGAGGCAGTGGAGACCTGGGCCAGGCCCTGCTCGGCCACTATTTCCCCGGCCCCACGCCCCGTGGTGAACATATCTTCAAAGACGGCTTTGGCCACGGGGCCGCTGATCTTTTCCGCATCCACCAGGTCCAGAAGCTCCCTCAAGTGTTGAGGGGCTATCTTTGACTGGGTAACGTCTGTGCCCGCGGCATTGAGCAAGCGGGAGAACTCCCCCAGCATCCAGTTGCTCACTGCCTTGGCCCGGGTTCTCAGGTTCTCCCCTCGGATATCACTGTCTGTCTGGACGACGGCCTCGAAGAAGTCGGCCCAGGCCAGGGAAGTGACCAGAAGCCGCGCATCGTAAGGGGGTAGACCATACCGGGCCATGAAACGCTGGCGGCGGGCATCGGGCAGCTCAGGCAACCGGCGGAGCAGCTCTTCCACCCACTCGCGGTCCACCGCCAGCGGGGGCAGGTCCGGCTCCGGGAAGTAACGGTAATCGTGGGCGTACTCTTTGCTCCGCTGGGGTACGGTGACCCCCCTCTCCTCCACCCAGCCCCTGGTCTCCTGGCTGGGCTCTACCCCGGACTCCCAGAGGGAGCGTTGCCTCTCGGCTTCGTGGCCCAGTGCCCGGTAGACAGCGCGGAAGCTGTTCATGTTCTTTACTTCCACCTTGGCCCGGGGAAGGTTGGGGTCCCCCCGTTGCCGCAGGCTGATGTTGGCGTCGCAGCGGAAGCTGCCTTCCTCCATGCTGCCTGTGGACACACCGATGAACTGAAGGATGCTGTGGAGCTTTACCAGGTACTCCCTGGCTTCCTCAGGGGAACGAAGGTCAGGCTCGCTGACAACCTCCATCAAGGGTACTCCTGACCGGTTGACGTCCACCAGGCTGTAGGGCTCGCCCCAGGGGGAGGTGCGATGGGTGAGCTTGGCCGTATCCTCCTCCAGGTGCACCCGGGTTATGCCAATACGCCGGACAGTGCTATCGACCTCGACCTCCAGCCAGCCGCCGTGAGAGAGGGGTTTATCGTATTGGGAGATCTGGTAACCCTTCATCAGGTCGGGGTAGGGGTAGTTCTTGCGGTCGAACTTGAAGTAATCGGAGATGGTACAGTTGAGGGCCAGGGCTGTGCTGACTGCATATTCCACCGCCTGGCGGTTTATCACAGGGAGCACCCCCGGCATTCCCAGACAAACGGGGCAGACATAGGTATTAGGGGGAGCGTAAGCGTAATCTGCGCTACAGGCGCAGAACATCTTGCTTTTTGTGCGAAGCTGAACGTGGACTTCTAAGCCGATGATGGTTTCGTAGGTAGTGCCCAGGGCGCTAATCAAAGCTATTCACCCGGAAGTTAAAAAAAGCACTTTCTAAAACCCTCAAAGGATAGCAGCCCTAACCATCGCTGTCAAGGCGCAGGTCTCCCGGGCTCCAGGCCCCCTCCCCCACCAGGGGCACGAAGCGGCAGGCCCCCAGGTTGGACACCTGGAGGCCGCTAGCGCCCTTCACCACCTTGAGCAAGTCCTGTTCGTAGCGGGAGCCTACCGGTATGACCAGCCGGCCCCCTACTGCCATCTGGTCTAGCAGGGATTGCGGTATGGAGGGTGCCCCTGCCGTCACCGCGATGGCGTCGTAGGGGGCGCCCGGGGGCCAGCCCAGGCTGTCGGTGGCCGGATGGAGTTCCATGTTGGTATAACCTAGCTGCTCCAGCCGCTGCTGGGCCGTTTCCAGCAAGGATGGCACCCGTTCCACCGACACTACCCGGCGGCAGAGCCTGGCCAGGATAGCTGCCTGGTACCCGCTGCCAGTGCCTACCTCCAGTACTCTCTCCCGGCCCTGGAGCTCCAGGGCTTGGGTCATCACCGCGACTATGTAAGGCTGCGAGATGGTCTGTCCCTCCCCTACGGGCAAGGGAATGTCCTCGTAGGCCAGGTGGCTGCTTTCTGGAGGCACGAAGAGCTCTCTGGGCACCTGTTCCATGGCAGTAATCACCCGTTGGTCGACGATATTCCGGCGCAGGTCCCGAAAAAGCCTTTCCCGGGCGGTGCCCAGGTCGGCCCACAAGGGTATGCCCCATCGCTTTGCATCCACCGTCTCCCCCTTAGCTGGGCCACTGAATATATCACAGGGCCTGGGGCCTGACAAGGAATGCCCGGATGCATACCGCAGTATGCATCCGGGCCGCTTAGCTTGGGAAAGTTATGTGCTAGAGGGTTCTGCCTACGTAGTAGCCCTGCTGGATGATCCGCCCTAGCTTGCCAGGAGCCTCGCAGTCGCCGATCCGGTGCAGCTCCTTGACCTTGCCCTTGAGGGCGAAGTAGAGGCTCTCATTGGCGACGTTGCCCGTGACCAGGACTACGGTGTCCACGCCCTCGATGGTCCTCTCCTCGCGCAGGGGCATATACATCACCACCACCGAACGTTCCCCAATTCGTTTGAGATCGGTGAGGGTGGTGACCTTGACACCTTTGCGGGCCAGCCGGGGGAGCACCGTCCCAAAGATCTTTTCCGGTAGGGCTAGCCCCATGTAGAGGTAGGGAGTGATGATCTCCACCTGTTTGCCGCGTTCGGCCAGCCTTTCGGCGATGCCTGGGCCTTTGATATGGGCGTCGGTGTCATAGATCACCACCCGGTCGCCTACCTCTACCTTACCCTGGAGGATGTCCTCCACCACCGCTACGTTCCTCTGCTCCCAGCCGGCGACGGGCGCCCGGTCGGTGCCGTTTACCCCATTGCGGAGAGGGAAGGAGCCTGTAGCCACCACTACCGCATCGGGGTTGAGCTCCATCACCAGCTCCGGGGTGACCTCGGTGCCCAGGACCACCTTCACCTTTTGCTTCTCTATCTGCGCACGGCGCCAGCGAATGACCTCCTCGATGTCGCTACGGCCGGGCAGTTGCTTGGCCAGCCTCATCTGGCCTCCCAGCTCCGTGTCCTTCTCGTAGAGCATGACCTCGTGGCCCCGGAGGCTGGCCATGCGGGCTGCCTCCAGGCCGGCAGGCCCACCACCCACGATGAGCACCCGCTTCTTCTGGGGGGCCGAACTGAGGGTGCCTATGCCCCATTCCTTCTCTTTGCCCACCTCTGGGTTGCCGATGCAGCCCAGGTGGGACCATCCCCCGCCGCATTCCTGCATACAGCCCAGGCATTGCCGGATGTCCTCCAACCGGCCCTCCCGGGCCTTGTTGCCGATCTCCGGGTCGCAGATGTGGGCCCGGGTCATGCCCACCATGTCCGCCTGGCCTTCGGCCAGGATACGGTCCGCAAACACCGGGTCAATGATGCGGCCTATGGTGGCTACCGGGATCTCAACGCCCTCCTTGATGTAGGCCGCCAGAGGCACGTAGGGCCCCTGGGGATCATAGATGGTGGGGTGTACCCGGGGGCCATGGGTCCTCGATACCGATACGCTCAGGTAGTCCACCTGGCCGGTAGCCTCCAGCCTCTGGGCGACCTCCCTGAGGTCGTCGGGGTTTAGCCCATGCACATCCCACTCGTCGCCGGGCATCCTGACTCCTACCATCATGGTATCGCCGACGGCAGAGTGCACGGCATCGATGGCCTCCAGGAGGAACCTCATCCGGTTCTCCAGGGAGCCGCCGTACTCGTCGGTGCGGCGGTTCCAGGAGGGGGAGAGGAACTGCTCGGCGAGATAGCCGTGGGTGCTGTGGACCTCTACACCGTCGAAGCCGCCCTCTTTGGCCAGAGCGCCGCACTTGCCGTAGTAGGAGATGATGTCCTTGATCTCCTCTATCTCCAGGGCCTTGTTGGTCTCGTAGCGGGATAGCTCTGGGTATCCGGGATAGGCGGAGGGACCTAACGACGCCGACTGGCGGGGATAGATAAAAGTAGAGGGGATGCCTGCACCGTAGAGGCCCGAGTGGAAAAGCTGGAGATAGACCTTGCCGCCGTATTCATGTACCATCTTGGTGGCCAGCTTATAGCCAGGGAGGGCCCTCTCATCGTAGCCGAGTGCGATGCTGGCCGTCTCATAGCTGCTGCTGGGATGGACCGCTACCTGCCCGAAGGCAACGAGGCCGATGCCTCCCTTGGCCCTCTCGGCGCAGTAGTAGGCGTACCTCTCTCCGTAGAAACCAGGACCCCCAGGCACCATCTGGTCCAGGAGGGAGCTCTGGTGGCCGGTGGTCATCATCCGGTTCCTCACCGTGATGGGGCCGATCTTCAGGGGGGTGAACAGGTACTTGAATTCTACTGCCATTTACTACATTACCTCCACATAAACATTCGCTTCCAGCGGGATGCTGCAATTATATTCACGGTAAGTTTCCCTGTCAAACCAGGTCCATGCACCCCAAAACGCTTGACAGGGGCGGTAAGCCTGTGTAGACTTCATGCCGCATGTCGGGCCTGGGCGAGCCGCTACTATGACAGCAAGGGGACATCCTAATTTCTACTTCTCTGCCTCACTGGTCTGGTTCCCTTACCCTTGATATGGTAGCGCTTGCTATGGGAGAGGCAGAGTTGAGTACCGGGCCACAGGCAAGACCGTGTACAGCGAAGGAGGAGGAAGCGTATGGTAGATAGAGTTGTGGAAACGGATGTGCTTATCCTGGGGGGTGGCCTGGCGGGCTGCCTGGCGGCGGTCAGGGCCCGGGAGATCGGTGCCCGGGTGACTGTGGTGGACAAGGCGGCCATCAAGAGGAGCGGTGAGGCCGGCCGGGGCAACTTCTTCTATACCACCTACCTCGACTCTGGGGAGCCGTGGGACACGGCGGAGGTCTACCGCGACTGGTACATGAATGTCCGCCACGGACTGGTGGACTCTCAGGTGGTGGACAAGATGGTGGTGCCCAACCAGGTCCCGGTAGCCAATTACCTGGAGAAGCTGGGTATCTCCCTGAAGGACCCCAAGACAGGCAAGCACATCCGGATAGCCCGGGCCTGGACGGGCCAGGTGCATACCGTGCTCTTCCGCGGGGAGAACATGAAGCCCATCCTGGCCCAGAGGGTGCGGGAGGCCGGTGCTAACGTGGTGGAGGGGGTGCACGTCACCAACCTGCTCACCAACAACGGCAGGGTGGTGGGAGCCACGGGTTTCCATGTCCGCACCGGGGACTTCTACACCTTCAAGGCCAAGGCAGTAGTCCTGGCCCTGGGTAACCCCCAGCGCATCCTGGACACCTTCGACCCCAGCTTTTTTGTCACCTACCACAAGCCCTGGCACGCGGGCACGGGCTATGCCCTGGCCTACAAGGCGGGGACGGAGCTGGCCAACATCGAGTTTGTGGGGACCTTCCTCTTCTCCAAGGGCGCTCGCGCCGCCCAGGTAATGTATGAGGTGGGTGCCCGCCTCATCAACGGGCTGGGAGAGCAGATTGTGGAGAGGCCGGAGAGGCCCGGCGAGAGGGGCTTCGGCCTGGGCCTCATTGCCGCCGCTGCCCGGGAGGTCAACGCTGGCCGGGGCCCCATCTACCTGGACTGCCGCCACGTGACCCAGCAGCAGATTGATGCCAAGCTGGGCGAGACCATCCTGGATGCGCCTCTGCTCTTTGAGTACCTCCAGCAGTCGGGCATCGAGCTGACCCGGGACCTTCTGGAGGTGCGCGTGGTCAATGGCTCCTGGTCGGCTACGGGCTGCCCCAAGGGCATCCTGATTGACGAGACCTGCCACTCCCGCGTGCCAGGCCTGTTCGTGGTGGGCGACCTGGCTACACCCAGCGACGCCTGCTCGGGGGCCTTCACCACCGCCTACGTAGCCGGTCCGGCGGCGGCCCGCTACGCCGCGGAGGCTGGCCCGCCCCAGGTAGACGAGGCGGCGGTCAAGGAGGAAAGACAGAGGGTCTTCGCTCCGCTGGGAAAGGCCAACGGTATCAAGTGGCTGGACTTCGAGAAGACGGCCTGGCGCACCATGACGGAGTATGTGTGCCAGGAGAGGACGGACCTGGGTCTGAAGTCGGCTCTGGCCATCCTGGGGAGGCTGGAGGCCGATATCCGGCAGCTCACCGCCGATAACTTGCACGAGCTGATGCGTGCCCATGAGGCTATGGACGTGGTGCTCTTCGACAGGTTGATGACGGCCGCGGCCCTGGAGAGGACCGAGAGCAGGTTCGGCTATCTCATGGGGCACTACCGGCTCGATTACCCCCAGCAGGACGATGCCAATTGGAATAGGACTGCCGTAGTCGTGAAGAGGGATGGCGACAAGATCGCCGTCTCCCGCCGGCGTATGCGTTAGAACTACACGGGAGGAGGCCTGAATATATGCCACCAGTGATAGACCTGGAGAAATGCAACCTCTGTGGCGTCTGCGAGGAGGTCTGCCCAGGGGATATCCTCTATATGGAGGGGGGTAAACAGCGTATTGTGAGATACCCCCAGGAGTGCGACCAGTGCGGCATCTGTGCCCTGGATTGCCCGGAGAAGGCCATCGAGATCATATTCCCCCTGGACCTGCTGACTACTCCCCCCACTACCGACTTGGGGCAGATCATAAAGCGCAGTTCCAAGTAGAGCGAGCTTAGCCGCCACCACGGGTGAGGTGGGCTTGGTCTCTCCGGGTCCGCCTCACCTTTTTTGGGCCTCTATGAGATTGAACTTGTAGATCGGTTTTCCTGGCTTGACCGTTATGGGTGGGCCGCGACAGGTCGGGGCCCTGCGTATGCTGCGA
>JACPQK010000069.1 GCA_016190535.1 Chloroflexota bacterium
GGCGGTGGTGATGCCCTCGGCCTTGGCTATGGCCAGCACCCGCACCATAGTATCGTAGACCTCCGCCACCTTCTCCTGGGCCGCCTCCTCGTCATAGCCGGTAAGCTCGAAGGAGAGATTGATAAGCCCCCCGCCGTTGGCCACGTAGTCCGGGGCATAGAGGATTCCCCGCTCTTGGAGAGCCTCGCTGTGACGGTCCTCCAGGAGTTGGTTGTTGGCCCCGCCGCAGACGATGTGGGCCTTAAGCCGGGGGATGGTATCATCGTTGAGCACGCCGCCCAGGGCGCAGGGGGCGAAGATGTCGCACTCCACATCATATATCTTCTCAGGAGACACTACCCGAGCACCGAACTCACTGCGGGCCCTCTCCACGGCCCTGGGGGCCACGTCACAGGCCACCAGCCGGGCACCGGCCTCCTTCAAGTGCCCTGCCAAGTAGGAGGCCACCTTGCCGAAGCCCTGGAGGGCCACAGTTTTCCCCTCCAGAGCGTCAGAGCCGAAGGCCTGCTCAGCGCAGGCCCGCATGGCCTGATAGACACCAAAGCCAGTGGAGGGGGAGGGGTCCCCACTGCCTCCCTGGGACAGGGGCACCCCCACCACGTACTCCGTCTCAGTGGCAATCCACGCCATGTCCCGCTCCGTGGTGCCCACGTCCTCCGTAGTGATGTAGCGGCCACCCAGGGTCTCGACGAAGCGGCCGAAGGAGCGGAAGAGGGCCTCGTCTTTATCCCGGGCAGGGTCGCCGATGACGACGGCTTTGCCCCCTCCCAACTGAAGGCCTGCGGCCGCCGCCTTGTAGGTCATGGCACGGGAGAGGCGGAGAACATCCCGGCAGGCTTCTTCCTCGGTGCGGAAGGGCCACATGCGTGTGCCCCCCAGGGAGGGACCCAGGGTAGTATCGTGGATAGCAATGATAGCCCGCAGGCCCGACCCCGGGTCGGAGCAGTATGTCACTTGCTCGTGGCCGAAGCTGCCCATATGTTCCAGGATGTCCATGGGACCTCACCCTCCTTCGACAAGCTCAGGACAGCGCCTGTCCCCCTCTCCCATGGGGAGAGGGGGATAACGTTAAGGCTGGGAGACACCCCCAGACTCCTGGCAATCCCGACCTGCCAGGACTGCATCCCCGTATGTTGCCTCCGTAGCCCGACGGGCACCCGGGGCAAGACGCTGAAAGACGCGCCGTTGTAGTTGCCTTATTACGGCGTCTCCACGCTCAGGGCCACGGCGCCACCACCCCCGTGGCAGATCACCGCCAGCCCCTTCTTCTGCTGTCGCTGGCGCAGGGCATAGAGGAGGGTTACCAGGATACGAGCACCGCTGGCACCAATGGGATGGCCCAGGGCGGTAGCCCCACCCTTTACGTTCACCCGGCCCCAGTCCCACCCCAGGACCTTGCCATTGGCCAGGACCTGAGCAGCAAAGGCCTCGTTGGCCTCCACCAGGTCATAGTCCTCCAGCCGAGCCCCTGTCTTCTTGAGGAGCTGGCGCGTAGCCAGGGAAGGAGCATCAAAGATCCACTCGGGATCGAGGGCGCTGTGGGCATAGCCGGTAATATAGGCCAGGATGGGTACACCCAGCTCCTGGGCTTTTTGGGAGCTCATGACCACGAACGCCGCCGCGCCATCGGTAAGCTGGGAGGAGTTACCCGCGGTAACGGTGCCATCCTTGCCAAAGGCCGGAGGCAGTTTGGCCAGTGCCTCCAGGGAGGTGTCAGGGCGAGGCCCCTCGTCGATACCGACCTCGGTAGACCCCCGCCGCTGACGCAAGCTTACCGGGGCGATCTCATCTCGGAAGGCCCCCTCCGCGCTCGCGGCCACCGCCTTCCGATGGCTACCATAGGCGAACTCGTCCTGCTCCTGCCGGGTAATGCCATACTTGCGGGCAATAGCGTCAGCGGAAGCCCCCATGTGGCGATCAGCAAAGGCACACCACAGGCCGTCGCGGATCATAGAGTCCACCAGGCGGCCGTCCCCCAGGCGAAGGCCAATGCGGCTGCCCGCAAGGTAGTGAGGGGCCTGGGTCATGCTCTCCATGCCCCCGGCAACCACAATCTCCGCTTCGTCCAGTTGCACCATCTGAGCAGCCAGCACCGCCGCCATCAGCCCGGAAGCACATACCTTGTTCACCGTGAGGGCCGAGGAGCTGCTGGGGATACCAGCGCCTATGGCCGCTTGCCGGGCTGGGGCCTGGCCCACGCCCGTGGAAAGCACATTGCCCATGATGGTGTATTCCACTTGGTCGGGGCTGATACCTGCCCGCCTTATCGCCGCGGCAATGGCGATGGACCCCAACTGGGGTGCTGTCACGCTTGCCAGGGCGCCGCTGAGCTTGCCCATAGGGGTGCGGGCAGCCCCGGCCAGCACTACTTCCCTCATTTCCTAGCCTCCGAAGTTCTCTTATTTCGTCTGCACATTCGACTATTATGCCCTAAACGGGCCTCTGTGACTACCCGGCCAGCCCCCAGGCTATTCAGAAACATTCTCACCCCTCAAGAGGGAGCCGCCTTACGCCCTGAGCACCCGCTCATCGCCCGTCCTCCGGGTGACCCTCTGCTGGTCCAGATGCTCCATCAGGGCCAGAGCGTATTTCCGGCTGGTGCCCAGGAGGTCCCGTACCTGGGCCACCGTGATGCGGCCCCGGGCCTGTAGCTCGGCCACCACCTTATCCACCATAGCCTGGTAGGCGCTGCTGGTGAAATAGACCCCTTCGGCCAGCTTGACCACCTTCCCCTCCTCAACTAGCAGGGTCATGAGCTGGGGGTCGAGGGCACCGTCGGCGGGAGGCGAGGAGGGGCTAGCTTGCAGGGCCTGGAGGAACGCCTGTATCTGCTCCTGCTGCTGGGGTGTAAGCTTAGGGCCAAAGTCCCGGCGACGCAACCTGGTGCCCACCTCCGCCACCTCCCCCGAGGCCACAAGCCGGGGCAAGGCCAGGTCGAAAAGGCGGGAGGACAGCTTGAGACGGCTGCGGGCCTCCTCCCTGGCCATACCCCCGCGCAGGGGGAACTGGCGATGGTAGCCCTCCAACTCCTGGAGCAGCCGCTCCTGCAGGGCTTGCCATGCTGCTTGACCGTAGACCAGGGTTTGAGCGCCCCCCTCCTCTCCCAGCACCACCACACTGTCGCTGTCTGCCAGCCAGCGCACAGCCTCCCCGGTCTCTTCCTGGCCAAGGTGGACAAGTTGGGCCAGGGTGGCCAGCTCCAGCGGTCCCTCCAGGGGAAGGCTACGCAGCACCATCTCCGCAGGATCGGTCACCTGGGCTAGGGCAGCCAGGCGCTCCAGGGTGGCCCTATGCTGGCGGCGATGGCGGCGGGCGTTGGCCTCCACCACCTGGCCACCCCCCAGGGTACGGTTACCCGCCCGGAGCACAAAATGGTCGCCCTTGACCACGGGCAAGGGCCCGGCGAGCAAGAGCTGGGCCCAGGAGCTATCCCCCGGGGCCAGCTCCTTGCTGTCGAGGAGCCGCACCCGGCAGGCCATCTCCCCAGTGCCCGTATGGAGCGTAACCACAGCGGCATGCTCCAGAGGCCTCCCCACGTCGGGTAACAGGCGCAGTTGGACATCCGCAGCCAGGCTAGGACGCAGCCAGCCCGGTGTGGTGACGACATCCCCCCTCCCCACCCCTTCGGTGGCAATCCCCACCAGGTTGGCCGCTACCCGGGTGCCCGGCAGAGCGGGGTCGACCTTATGCCGGTGAGTCTGGAGGCCGCGGATGCGGGTACGCAGGCCCCGAGGCAGCACCTCCACCTCCTGGCCTACCTTCAGAGACCCGTCCACCAGGGTGCCTGTAACCACGGTGCCAAATCCAGCGACAGTAAAAGAGCGGTCCACCAGCAGACGGGGCCGCCCCAGGTCCCGGCGGGGTGGTAGCCCCTCCAGCAGCCGGTCCAGGGTTGCCGCCAGCTCTTCCAGCCCTTCGCCAGTCACCGCCGACACAGCGACCAAGGGGGCCCCCTCCAGGCTGGTACCCCTGAGGACCGACGCCACCTCCTCCTGGACCAGGGACAGGAACCCCTCTTCGGCCAGATCCACTTTGGTGAGGGCCACAATACCTCGCCCAATGTGCAGCAGGTCCAGAATGGCCAGATGTTCCCGGGTCTGGGGCATGACGCCTTCGTCGGCGGCCACCACTAATAGGGCCAAGTCCAGGCTGCCCACCCCGGCCAGCATGTTATGGACAAAGCGCTCGTGGCCAGGGACATCCACGATGCTGATCTCCTTGCCGCTGGGGATGGTGAGCCAGGCGAAGCCCAGGTCTATAGTCATGCCCCGCTGCTTCTCCTCCTGGAGACGGTCCGGGTCGATGCCTGTCAGGGCCTTGATCAGGGTGGACTTGCCGTGGTCTACGTGGCCTGCGGTGCCGATGACGAACATGAGAGCTCGCTTCGAGTATAGCACGGTAGGATAGCAGCAGCCAGGAAAGACGCCCGCTTACCCAGCAAGGGGAGCTTCCACCAGCCAGTGTCCCGTCTCTGAAATACATTGAATGAATCAGGGCTCGTGCGGGTGCAGGCCGACCTGTCGGTCCGCCGGGGTCTGGGGTGTCCCCCAGATTTCCTCTCTTTCCCCCTCTCCTGATGGTCATAACAAATTATGGTGACATTCTATAAACACCCCCTCCTTCGGCCAGCTCAGGACGGCGTGTGGCTCCCCCTCTTAGGCGTAAGAGGGGGACTGGGCTCAGCCCAGACCCACGAGAGGCTGCGCGGCAGGGGGTATGTTGCTAAGACATGAAGAAATCCGTGGGTGCGGGCAAGCCCGCCAGGGGACACCCCCTGAGACCCCTGGCAGGGGGCAGAGCCCCCTGCACCCCGGGGAAGGTGCAGGAAACCTGTGGTTTACTGTTGGGGGTTTGGGGGTATCCCCCAGAATTACCTCCCTCCCCCTCTCCTGCTGGAGAGGGGGACCGTGGGGGTGAGGTGTCGTGCACATGGGGTACACGTGTCATTATATTTAGTTAATGACCATAAGCCGGGGGCTTCATGTGCCATACTTTGACAGAGAGTATCATAAAACGACCTTGGTGCCGGTCCTGTGCGTAGCCCTAACTTCCTATAATAGGGGTAGATGCCTAAAGCAGTCCTGGACGAGACCCGCTGCCAGCCCTCCCAGTGTCCCGAAGGACGGTGCCTGGCCCGCAGGCACTGCCCGGTAAAGGCCCTATGGCAGGAGGAGCCTTTCGCTACACCTTTCCTCAGTGGTGGCAAGTGCAACGGCTGTGCCAAGTGCGTCCCGGCTTGCCCTCCGCGCGCCATTATCATGCGCTAGTAGCTTACAGCGGACGTAGCCAATAGCCAGGCAAAGCGCCGGGGACGACTAGGTGGACTAGGAGTAAAGCCCCATTCTCCTTCTCCTGTGGTAATATAGGCTGAAGTTTACTCCTAGCGACTGGAGGATATACCATGGCTGACCGGGCGCTGGTCATCGCAGCACACCCCGACGACGCGGAGTTCGGGGCGGGGGGCACCACCGCCCTGTGGACTCAGCAGGGCCGGGAGGTCTTCTACGTTGTCTGTACCCGAGGCGACAAGGGGAGCAGCGATCCGGAGATGACCCCCGAGAGGCTGGCAACCCTGCGGGAGGAGGAGCAGCGGGCGGCGGCCCGGACGTTGGGCGTCAGGGAGGTGGTCTTCCTGGGCTTCTCCGACGGTGGCCTGGAGGACACTCCGGAGCTGCGCCGCGAGCTGGTGCGCTATATTCGTCTATATCGTCCCAAGGTAGTGGTTACCTCGGAGCCTCTACACCACCGGCAGCGTATCTGGCACCGGGACCATCGCATTGTGGGGCAATCGGCTTGTGACGCCGTCTTTCCCTACGCCCGGGACCGCCTCCATTTCTCGGAGCTGCTGGCCCAGGGCCTGGAGCCCCACAAGGTAGAGGAGGTCTATCTCTGGGGCAGCGAGGAGCCCGACACCTTTATTGACATCAGCCAGACCATCGAGCTGAAGGTCCAGGCCCTGCGCTGCCATGCCAGCCAGGTGAACAGCCACTCCCGGGATATCGAGCACTGGGTGCGGGAGCGCTGTGCTACGGCAGGGCAGGCTATTGGAGCAGCCTATGCCGAGGGCTTTCGCCGTTTGGTAATCCCGTTTTAGCTGGAGGCTGGCGACGGGCCTGTGCTAGAATGAGGCATAAGCTTGGGGGGGATGTAGTTGGCCCTTTCAGCAGGTAAATATGAGGTAGTCTCCCGCGTGGAGACGCCGGAGTGCAGCCTGCGCCTCATCCGCCTGGGCCCGGGCCGGCAGGTGGAGCAACACTTTCACGAGCACAGCACCCAGGTCTACTTTGTGCTCTCCGGCGAGGTGGAGATCACGGTGGGCCGGGAGCAGCGCCGCCTCCAGGCCCAGCAGAGCGCCCGGGTGCCCCCCTTTATGCCCCA
>JACPQK010000067.1 GCA_016190535.1 Chloroflexota bacterium
CCTGGGCACTTCCAGGGGCTGGCCACGCTGCCCGTAGAGGGGATCGCCCACGATAGGGTGCCCCAGGGAGGCCAGATGCACCCGGATCTGGTGGGTGCGGCCTGTTACCGGGCGGGCCTCCACCAGGCAACAGCCCTGGCAGTAACGCAGTACCTGGTAGTGGGTGAGGGCCTCGCGACCCCCGGCCATGATGGCCATGCGTTTGCGGTGGCGGGGGTGGCGGCCAATGGGTGCCTCGATGCTGCCCCTCTCCAGGCTGAGATGCCCGGTCACCAGGGCCAGGTACACCTTCAATATGGCCCGCTGGGCTATCTGCTGGGAAAGGCTCTGCTGGGCGGCCTCGGTCTTGGCCACCACCAGCAGTCCGGAGGTATCCTTATCAAGGCGGTGCACGATGCCTGGGCGCAAGCTGCCCTTGATCCCAGCCAGGTCCGGACAATGGGCCAGCAGGGCATTGACCAGGGTATGCTCCCGGTGTCCCGGAGCGGGATGCACCACCAGGCCCGCCGGCTTGTCCACCACCAGCAGGTCGGCGTCCTCATAGGCAATCGAGAGGGGTATGGGCTCGGGAGCCAGCTCCAGGGGTACAGGCGGGGGCACCGTGACCTGGACCCGGTCTCCAGGGCGCAGGCGCTGGCTGGGCCGGGCGGGTATACCATTGACCGTTACCTGGCCCTCTGCAATGAGTTTCTGGATGTAGGCGCGACTAAGACGCTCCTGCTGCTCCGCCAGGTAGCGGTCGAGCCTGGCGGCGGGGGCCTGCACCAGGAAATGCAGGACTTCGGCCACGGTCAGCGGGCGCCGGGTCCTGGCTTGCGGCCGGAGAGGAGCAAATAAGTGAAGAGGAGCACCAGGCCCACGGTGATGCTGGCATCAGCCACATTGAACACCGGCCAGACCCGCAGGTCAACGAAGTCCAGCACCTCCCCCCAGCGCAGCCGGTCAATCAGGTTGCCCACGCCACCCCCTAGCTCCAGCCCCAGGGCCAAGCGGGTCCAGGGGCCGGCAAAGGTGGGGCTGCGGTAGAAAACGAACACCAGGGCCAGGGCCACTACCCCCACCCAGAGCAGGGTGGCCACGTTGCCCTGAAGGAGGCCAAAGGCCATACCCGTATTGGTAACGTGGGTGAGGCGGACAAAGCCGTCCTCAGGGAAGGACTGGCCGAAGGGCAGGTAGGTGCGTACCAGGTACTTGGTAAGCTGGTCGAGGACTACCACCAGCAGGGCCACTCCCAGGAAGATGGCTTGCGAGCGTGTAATGAAAGGTCTGCTCATGGGTCTATCAAGCGAGACGGATGTCGGCACTACCCTTGACCCGCTCCAGGAACTCGAGAAGCAGTTGGGTACGCAGGTTGTTCCTCTCCCTGATGGGGGTGACGAACTTCCCCTTGAGCCAGAGGCGCTGGGGCTCCACATGGACCTGCACCCGCTTGCCGTGCTGGGCCTCGTTGAGGAACTCCGGATAGTTATTCCGGAAAAGCCGCTTGGCCTCCTCCACGTAGGTCCAGTCCCGCTCCACCAGAATACTCTCCAGAAGGCTGCAGGCCCTGGCAATATCACTGCCCAGGGCCAGGGGGATGCGAATCTCGTCGAAGACGTAGTCCGAGGAGATGGCCACATCCAGCACCGAGTAGTCCTTGGAGTAGTTGAGCACGGGCTGGTCCAGGATAATGAGGTTAGGCACATGGAGCAGGCGGCCAGTAAGCTCCCCTCCCAGCTTCTCGTCCTCCCCCACCTCCTCCAGCACGAAGTGGAACAGTCCAAGGCGTTTTACATCCCCCTTCAAATTGCCGATCCTGACCCGGTTACCCACATTGATTATCCTGCCGAACATGATGAGGAAGTAGGCAGCGAAGCTGGCAATGTACTTCTGGAGAGCCAGGGCCAGACCAATGGCCACCAGGGAGACGTAGACCGTGGCGCCGCTGAGGAAAAGGGGGATGAAGAGTATCCCCGCACCCGCCAGAGCCACCCCGAAGGCCAGCACCAGGGTACGCCCCCGGCCACGGCCTGCGCTAGACCTGTGGGGCAGGGCACCGGTTATGCCCTTCCCTAGCCTGGGGGCCCCCCCCTCCATCCGCAGCTTGCTGGTCTCCATACACTTGCAGCATAATCTAACACAACAGTGCCGGCAAGCAAAATGCAGACACGAGGTCGTGGACTGTTTCCCCCCGTTGAAGCCGGGGGCCTTATGCCCTGTGCTTCCCTGGAAGGTTGGGGTGTTCCTGAACGAGCGCAGGTGCCGCCCTCGGGGACATACTTGCTGATGGCGGCGCTGAGCGAGGCTACCCGCTTGAGGATAGGCGCTCTGGGCCAGTTCGACTTCCCGGCCGGGTGCTACCTCTACGTGGGACGGGCCAAGAGGGGCCTGGCGGCGCGCCTGGAGCGGCACCATCGCCAGAGGAAACGCCTGCACTGGCATATAGATTACCTGCTGACCGCGGCCCGCATCCAGGAGGTGTGGGTAACAACCGAGCTTCTGGAGTGCGCCTGGGCCGGGCGGCTGCGCGACCTGCTGGGGTCCGCTATCCCGGTCCCTGGCTTCGGCTCCTCAGACTGTCGCTGTCCCAGTCACCTGGTATATGTGCCTCAGATACCCAGACCCCAGGAGCTGGCTCGCCTGCTCCCGGGGATTTACCGGCTACCGGGAGTTCCTGGGCTGCCCAATAGAGCTAGAGGCGGCGGGCGCGGCGCAGGCACTGGGCCAGGAAGCTTGCCAGATGCTGGGCCACTTCCAATTCCTTGCCCCACCAGAAGTGGTCCGCCCCTTCGATGACCTTGTAGCTCTTGGGCTCGGAGAGGTCCTGGAAGAAGTGCCGGAACTCGTCGGGGAGAATAAAGTCGTCACGGCTGCCACTTATGAGGAACTTAGGCCGGTGCCATTCATCCAGGAGGGTAGGGGAGATGGCCGAAATAGGGGGGGACACCAGGGCCAGTGCCCGCACCCGGCTGTCCCGGGGGGCTATTGAGATAGCGATGCGGGCGCCGAAGGAGTAGCCGGCGAGCCCCACGCCATCCGGGTCTACGCCGGGGTGAGCCGCCAGCAAGGAGAGGGCAGCCAGGGCGTCCTCCTGCTCCGTCAGGCCCCGGCCATAGCAGCCCTGGCTATTGCCCACCCCCCGGAAGTTGAAGCGCAGGCTGGCCAGGGACTGCTCTGCCAGGGCCTGGCACATGGCTACCACTACGGGGTTGTCCATGCAGCCGCCATATAGGGGATTGGGGTGACATATCACCACGCCAGGCACAGGGGCAGAGGTATCAGGGACGCAGAGCAGGCCCTCCAGGACCGCTTTCTGGCTAACTATGCTGACGGGGGTCTCCCGCATCTCCACCTTCCCCGGAGGCAGCCCGCTGGGCCTCCAGTTCTCGCAGTCGCCTCAGCCGTGCCACCACCTCTCTCTCATAGCCCTGGTCGCTCGGGAGATAGTAATGTCTCCCCTTCAGGTTATCGGGCAAGTGCTGCTGGGCAGCATAGTGGCCCGGGTAATCGTGGGCATACCTGTATCCTTTGCCGTAGCCCAGGTCGCGCATGAGGCCGGTAACGGGGTTTCGCAGGTGGAGAGGGACTGGGTCATTCCGGGTGTGTCTCACATCTTCCCTGGCCCGGCTGTAGGCCGCGTAGGCCGAGTTGCTCTTGGGAGCCGTGGCCAGATAGACAGTGGCCAGGGCCAAGGGGAGCGCCCCTTCGGGCATGCCCACGAAATGCACGGCCTGCTGGGCCGCCACGGCCACGGTCAGGGCCTGTGGGTCGGCCATGCCCACATCCTCGGCGGCCAGGATCACCAGGCGGCGGACGATGAACAGCGGGTCCTCCCCGGCCTCCACCATCCGGGCCAGCCAGTAGATAGCAGCGTCAGGGTCAGAGCCGCGCAGGGACTTGATATAGGCAGAGATGGTGTCGTAGTGCTGGTCGCCCGCCCGGTCGTAGAGACGTGCCCGCTGCTGCAGGGCGTCCTCAATGGTGGCCAGCTCCAGGGGGCGTGACCCCTGGGCATCCGCTGGGGTGGCGAAGGTGGCCATCTCCAGGGCATTGAGGGCCACCCGGGCGTCGCCATTGGCCATATCCACCAGGAAACGGAGAGCGTCCTCTCCCACGTCAACGCCGTAGCTGCCCAGGCCCCGCTGGGCATCGTTCATGGCCCGCTCCACGATAGTGCGCACCTGGTCGTTGGTCAGGGGTTGCAGGGCAAAAACGCGGCTCCGCGAGAGCAAGGGGGAGACAACCTCGAAAGAAGGGTTCTCCGTGGTGGCACCGATGAGGGTGATGTCCCCCTGCTCCACGTAGGGCAGAACTACATCCTGCTGGGCCTTGTTGAAGCGATGGATCTCATCAATAAAGAGGATAGTCCGCTGCCCGTGGAGACCTCGACGCTCCCGGGCCTGGTCAATGACGCGGCGCAGATCGGCTACCCCAGCGGTGACCGCAGAGATAGGCTCGAAGTGGGACTTGGTGACCTCGGCGATGATCAGGGCCAGAGTAGTTTTGCCGCTGCCCGGAGGGCCCCAGAAGAGCAGTGAGGGAACCTGGTCCGCCTCGATGGCCCGCCGCAGGGCGCGGCCGGGCCCAATGATGTGTTCCTGGCCCACAAACTCGTCGAAATTCCTGGGCCGTATGCGATGCGCCAGGGGAGCCTCCTGGGCTTGAAGCTGCTCCCTGGCCCGGTCAAAGAGAGAAGGAACACCAGATTTGCGGGTGGGCATCTTAGAGGAAGTGCCACATGTTATTTTAGCCCCGAGATAGCGCGCTCCGGCTACTCCACTTAGATATCATTGTAGCACCTTCCCCCTTTTCGTGCCGCCTCTGGGGAGTTGAGGGCAAGCCAGGCCCTGGGCTTTAGCTATGGTCGCGC
>JACPQK010000002.1 GCA_016190535.1 Chloroflexota bacterium
CTACAAAAGAGTCCCTCTCCCTTGACGGGAGAGGCTAGGTGAGGGTGAAATTGAAGCTACCTCTCACCTTAATCCTCTCCCGCAAGGGGAGAGGAAATTGTACAGGCAACTATACAACTTGGCACTAGTTAATTCTGGGAGTGCACCATGAAGAGAATGTCTCTATTCGCCCTGGGCCTTGCCCTGGGGCTGGCCTTGCTGCTGGCTCCTTCCATCGCCCTGGCCCAGGAGCCGGGCACGGCAACCGTCCGAGGGCAACTGGTCAACGGGACCAAGGATGGCCCCATCCCTGGCAACATAGCCATTACCCTGACCGATGAGAGCGGCCAGAACGAGCTTGCCCAGACCACTACCGATGCGGAAGGGCGTTTCCAGTTCCCTGGCTTCGTCCCCCAGCCGGGGGTCAGTTACGGGATAAAGCTCAACTACCAGGGGGCCGACTACGAGACCAACTGGCCGCCAGAAGACCCGGCGCAAGAGTTGCCTATCATGGTTTATGAGGCCACCGATGACCCCTCGACTATTTCCCTGGAAAGCTGGCACATCCTGGTGCAGCCCGGAGAGGGCGTGCTGGATATAGACGAGTTCATGGTGTTTACCAACAGCAGCGACCGGGCCTACGTGGGCTCCCAGGTGGTGGACACCCAGGGCCGCAAGGCCACCCTGGTGTTCTCCCTGCCCCAGGGGGCCTACGGCTTCCAGTATATGCAGGGGCTGATGGAGTGCTGCGTGGTGCCCACGGGCAGCGGGCTGGTGGACACAATGGCCGTGCTCCCGGGGACCAAGGAGGTGTTCTTCCACTACTTCGTGGACTACAGCGGGGGGAGCTACGACCTGGCCCGTCCTGTCGACTACCCCGTGACCGATGTGCGCTTGCTCAGTCAAGAGGCTGGGCAAGAGGTGAGCAGCACCCTGCTGGGGAACCCCCAGACAGTGAGCGACGCTGAGGGGACCCGCTACTTTAGCCTGGCCACCAGCAACCTCAGCCCAGGGACCGTCATCACGGCCAGCTTCACCGGCCTCCCCAAGAAGGGCCTGCAAAGCAACCTGCGCTGGCTGGGCCTGGGGGTGCTGGTGCTGGCCCTGGGTGGCGTAGCCGTGGCCTATCCCCGCCTCCGCAGGCAGTCCCGGAGCGTGCCCCAGCCCGTGCCGCAGACCGCGGCCCGGGAAAGGCTGCTCTTCGAGGTAGCCGACCTGGACAACCACTACGAGCGCGGGGAGATCCCCCAGGCCGAATACCAGGCTCGGCGCCAGCCCCTTATGGAGCTCCTGGTGCACCTGTCCAGCCAGCAGGAAGAAGATGAGGGTGCTGACTCGTGAGCAGCACCAGGACCAGTAATCTCTTTCTGGCCCTTATTGCCGCGGGGATGGTGGCTGCTCTCTACCTGGTGTTTATCTACGCCCCCACCGAGGCCATGATGGGCGATGTGCAGCGCATCTTCTACTTCCATGTCTCCATGGCCTGGGTGGCCTTCCTGGCCTTCGCCCTGGTATTCCTGGGCTGCCTGCTCTATCTCTGGAAAGGTGAGGAGCGCTGGGACCGCCTGGCCTACTCCGCGGCCCATATCGGGGTAATGTTCACCTCCCTCAATCTCATTACCGGCATCCTGTGGGCCAAGCCCATCTGGGGGGAGTGGTGGGTCTGGGACCCCCGGCTCACCACCACCCTGGTGCTCTGGCTGATCTACATTGCCTATCTGGTTGTGCACAACGCTGCCGAGGGGGGAAGGGGCTCCCGCTTTGCCGCCGTCTTCGGCATTGTGGGCTTTCTGGACGTGCCCATAGTCTACATGTCTGTCCGCTGGTGGCGCACCATGCACCCGGCACCGGTGATCGCCGGAGGGAGCGGGAGCGGCCTGGCGCCCTCCATGCTCTTCACCCTGCTCTTCAGCGTGGGGGTATTCACCCTGTTCTTCATCTATCTGCTGAGACAGAGCCTGGCCCTGCGCCAGCTAGAGGCCAAGATCGAGGAGCTTTCCCTGGAGGAGACCGGTGAATAACCTGGGCTATCTGTTTGCCGCCTACACCATAATCTGGCTTGTCCTCTTTGCCTACAGCTTCCGCCTCGCCCGCCGGGTGGAGGAGCTACGGCAGCGCCTGGAGGCCCTGGGCCGGCGACGCCAGACATCGGATGGCCAGGCGGGGGCTACACCGCTGGTCTCTCCAGCGGGGAGAGTCAACCCGGAGCCAAGCCAGTAGCGCCTCTAGCGGGGGTGGGTGCGGCGGTGGTGGCCGATGTAGCGGCGGGCGTAGCTGTCCCGGCCCGCCAGGAAGTCGGCGGCCAGCATGGCCTGGACCAGGCCAGGGGCTGTGGGGTCCGCGATGACGCAGGTCACCCCAGCAGCTATGGCCTGACTCAGGAAACAGGCGTTCAGGGTGCCTCGCCCGGGCAAG
The DNA here is from genome assembly GCA_016190535.1 of Chloroflexota bacterium. The sequence continues at coordinate 2,395 of JACPQK010000002.1, forward strand.
CCGAAGGAGATGTTGCTCAACCCCAGGAGGGTATTCACCCCAAGCTTCCGGGAGACCAGGCGGATGGTACCCAGGGCCGCTAACGCGGCCTGGGGGTGGGCAGCGGCCGCCGTGGCCAGGCAGTCGATGACAATGCTCTCGGCGGGGATACCCTGGCGGGCCGCCGCCTCCACTATCCCCGCTGCGATGTGCAGGCGCTGGCCGGGGTCGTCGGGAATACCCTCATCGTTCATGGGCATGCCCACCACCATGGCATGGTAGCGTTTCACCAGGGGCAATACCGCCTCCAGGGAGCGGGGCTCGCAAGTCACGGAGTTGACCAGGGCCCGCCCGGGGTAGACGGCCAGGGCAGCTTCCAGGGCCAGGGGATTGGCCGAGTCCACACACAAGGGCACTTCCACCGTCTCACTCAGTCGGGAGACCGCCTCCCGGAGCAGGGCAGGCTCATCACAGCCGGGATAGGCCACATTTACGTCCAGGACGTGGGCACCGGCCTCCACCTGGCGGGTAGCCTCAGCCAGGAGCAGGTCCAGGTCCCCCCGGGCCAAGGCATCGGCCAGGCGCTGGCGGCCTGTAGGGTTGATGCGCTCGCCGACGAGCACCGTGGGCCGGCATGCGGCGATCTCCACGCTGTGTTTGGCACCAGTAACTGTAGCCATGAAAACTGGTCCTCCTTCTCAGCCTGTCATATGAAGTGGAGGCCCAGCCCCGCACAGGCGCTAACCGAGGGTAGACATGGCGATGCCGCGGGAGATGGCCCACCGCGGCGGGCCGGGCGCTAGGCCGATGCCGACTCTTGCGCCGGCCCTGGGGCCACTACCTGGCCGGATTCGGTGAGAAGCAAGGGCCTCTTGCGCTCCAGGATGGTATCGGCATTGATGA
>JACPQK010000074.1 GCA_016190535.1 Chloroflexota bacterium
CACCGGGGTAGTGGAGGAGGCCGATGCCAGCGACTCCCAGCGTGCTATCTCCGAGGTCAATGCGGGGGTCTATGCCTTTGAGGCGAGCTGGCTGTGGCTGCATCTTTCGCTGGTCCCCCGGTCTGCCAAAGGAGAGTTTTACATAACTTATCTCATCAGGCTCGCTGCCCAGGCAGGCCTGCTGGTGCAAGGGGTAGCAGCTTCTCATTCTATGGAGACCCTGGGCATTAACCACCGGGGCCATCTGGCCCAGGCAGAGGCTTTCCTGCGCCAGCAGGTGCGGGAGCGCCTCATGCTCTCGGGAGTTACCTTGATGGACCCGCCATCCACATTTATCGATGCCAGCGTACAAGTGGGGGAGGACACGGTGGTCTATCCCCAGACCTTGCTGCTGGGGGCCACCAGGATAGGCCGGGGGTGCCACGTGGGCCCGGGCAGCCTCATTCAGGACTCGACCATCGGGGACAACTGCCGGGTGCTGGCCTCCGTGGTGGAGGGTGCTACCCTGGAGGAAGGGGTAGATGTAGGCCCCTACAGCCATCTTCGCCCCGGCAGCTACGTAGAGAAGGGGGTCCACATAGGAAACTTTGCCGAGGTGAAGAACAGCCGGTTGGGGCAGGAGACGAAGGTGGGCCATTTCAGCTACCTGGGGGATGCCACCATAGGGCCTGGGGTGAATGTGGGGGCGGGGACTGTAACCTGCAACTTCGATGGCAGGCAGCATCACCCTACCCGCATTGGCGCTGGAGCCTTTATCGGCAGCGACACCATGCTAGTGGCTCCGGTTACCGTGGGGGAGGGGGCAGTAACCGGCGCAGGCTCCGTGGTCACCCGGGATGTCGGCCCTGGGGAGGTGGCCTACGGGGTGCCCGCCCGGGCACGCCCTTCCCGTGCTCGCCCGGAGAGAGCTAAGGCATGATTGGGGACAGAAAGGGCAGCGCCTTCTGTCGTATAATTACCAGGCTATGATATGTTCTCTGGTAGAGGGGTGGGTGGCAGGAAGCCGGCTTCGGATTTCTTCCTCAGGGTCCTTTGGGCCTGTGGGGCGGGGCCTGGGGGAAGGCCGGTAGAAGATGGACGCTGAGGGCTGGTTAGAGCTCGTAGTTGCTCTGGGGGGACTGGTTTTCTGGGCCATGCTGGAGGGGGCGGAGCAGGCGCTGGCCCAAGTGGACTCGGCCTCTGCCTCCACCCTCCCCGCGGTGAGCTGGCTGCGCCAGCGCCAGCGGCTTTCCTCTGTGAGCCTCCTTATCTATAAGAACCTTGCGCTGGTGGCTGTCTCCGCGGCGCTGGCTGCACTTCTCCTGGACCGGGTCTCGCCGCCGTGGTGGGCCCTGGTGCTGGCTGTGGTAGGCACCCTGGCGCTGGCCACTGTGCTCTATCTCGTGGTCAGAGGCTACATTCGGGGCCATGCCTCTGGCAGCTTGAGGCGGCTCTCTGGGCTGCTGAAGGTGCTGGTCGCAGCGGGCTACCCACTGGCCTGGATGCTCCGGCTGAAGCCGGAGCAGAGGGCTGGCAGCGTGTCTCTGGGAAACGAGGGTCCCGGCCCGGAGGAGCCGGGCGAGCCTCCTGGGGAGCCCGAGCAGCGCATGATCCAGGGCATCATTGGCCTGGGCCGGACCACCGTCCGGGAGATCATGGTGCCCCGGCTAGACATGGTGGCGGTGGAGGAGAATATGCCCTTGCACGAGGTGGTCCAACTGGTGGAGGAGAAGGGCTATTCCCGCATCCCTATTTACCGGGACACCCCTGACCAGATTGTAGGGGTGGTGCATGTTAAGGACCTGCTCTCGCGGGTGGGGCGGGAGCCGCCCACGCCCTTGAGCGAGCTAGCCCGGCCCCCCTTCTTCATCCCCGAGTCCAAGAGGGTAGACGAGTGTCTGGAGGAGTTCCTGAGGGAGCGTCTCCATATGGCTATCGTGGTGGACGAATACGGTGACGTTGCTGGCCTGGTCACCATGGAGGATGTCATCGAGGAGATTGTGGGGGAGATCGGAGACGAGTACCAGCGGGAGGAGCCTGGTATCCAGCGTCTTAGCGATGAGGAGGCCCTTATCGATGGCCGGGTGAGCATTGCCGATGTTAACGAGGCCCTGGGCCTGGAGCTACCCTCGGAGGAGTTCGATACCCTGGGTGGGCTGGTGCTAACCCGCCTGGGCCACATCCCTGCGCCGGGCGAGATGGTGGAGGCCCATGGGGTGAGGCTTACCGTAGTGTCTACGGTGGGGCGGAGGGTGCGTCAGGTGAAGCTGACCAGGGGAGGGGGTGTCCCCACTGATAGCTACCCCGACGGAGAGGCGACCTTCTCCTCTTGGGATGATAGCTGACGAGGTGTTCACCAAGTGGGCAAGGCGTTATTCTTTAGCTCCAGGTTCCTGTAGGGCAGGTTTCGCTACCCTTCGGGCTTGAGACCTGCCAGGGCGAAACCTGCCCTACCGTAAACCGTGGATTCTTGATAGAGACCGAATCCACGGATTGCGGGCAGAGAGATATAGAGGCGAGGCCCCCTATAGGGGGCCTCGCCTCTTCGTTGTTCCTGCTGTTCCTACGTCTTGGGGACTGCCGTTGCCGTCGGCACCGGGGTTGGTGTGGCTGTGGGCGCTGGCGTAGGCGTTGGTGTAGGGGTAGGCGCTGGGGTAGGCGTGGGAGGCCTGGGGGTGGCGGTGG
>JACPQK010000009.1 GCA_016190535.1 Chloroflexota bacterium
CGTAGGCGAGCAGGATGACTTCGACCCGGACCCAGACACGCCGCCTGCCTCGCCACGGCCTGCATTGCTCTACCAGGCTCACCCCTTCGGCGTTGAGGGCTTCGACACCTTCAATAGCGCTGCCTACTTTGCCCACACCTTCGAGAACCTGCCGGCCGATATCAGGGATGCCTGGCTGGAAGTCCGCCTGAAACCCGGCACTAACCCCTTCCCTAACCCCGAGGACATCTGGCTATTGACGGTGGGCCAGATACGCCCGTATGGATGGGTCTCTCAAGTTGACTACCAGGGGTTGGTGTCGCAGCCCTGGCATGTGAGCAACTACCCCCAGGGGCATATTTTCCTCCTTGACCTGACCGCCCTCCCTCCGTCAGCGCAACCCCCGCTTGACACCGATCTTATCCCAGGCATGAGATACTCTCGCCGCCTGGACGTCCTGATACGAGGAGATTCAGCCGTGGACCTCCTCACTCTAACCACATGCACCACCCCAGAGCCCGCTCCCACGCCGACTCCTCTCGCAATCAGCCGTGCCACACCTGTGCCTGCACGGACTCCTTTGCTCGAACCCACTCCCACGCCGACACCATTGGCACTAGCAACACGCGTACCGATAGCTACCCCTACCCCGACTCCAACGCCAAGGCCCACTCCTACCCCCACGCCGACGCCAATGCCTACTCCTACACCAACCCCCGTACCAACGCCCACGCCTACCCCTACACCAACCCCAACGCCCACGCCCGTGGCCACCGATCTGGCGCTGGAGAAGTTTGCTAACTCTTCCTTCCACTACGGCCGGTCTGGCTCCTATGCGTTCCAGATAGGCAACGTGGGCACGGGGAGCGCCCGCAGCCCAATAACGGTGGTGGATGTCCTGCCGGGTGGCCTCACTTACCTCTCCTTCACCGACCCCTTCTCCACTGACTGGAGCTGTAGCGCCGCTGGTCAGACGGTAACCTGTATCTACTCTGGCCCAGATATTGCCCCAGGGGGCTTTCTCCCCACCCTGATTATCAACGTACAAATAGCCAGGGCAGCGGATTTCCCTGCCGGCGGAGACCAAGTGGAGAACTGTGCCACGGTGCGGTACGACAAGGACATAGGCCCAGGCAATGACCAGGGCTGTGTCTCGACTGTCGTCACTCCTCCCAGCGCGGCGGGCTGACCCCCGTGTCAGCGGGGTAGGGCAAAGCCCAAACGCGTCACGATCAAATGGTGGGTTTCACCCACCCTGCCTAACTGTACGAATGCTCTGCCCTTTGAGAGAGTAACATCAGCCACATCTTTTTTCTGCGATAGAACCAATCTGATCAGGAGAAAGCAGCAATGTACTCCCTCGAAAAAACCGATTCGCCGGGAATTGGAAGACGGTTTGAGCTAACGCAAGGTGGGTGGAGCGTAGCCAAACCCACCCTGCAGCACTCAAGCTGCCGAGCTTCAGGCCGTACAGGCAGCCATGGACGCCATGATGGCGGAGAATGGCACAGACACGGTAACCGTAGCTAGCCCGACTGGCCCGATAGCTGGTGTCTCGCCGCGGCCGGGCCAGCCCCTCTTACCCAGGGGGAATCCCCCTTCTCCCTGGGTGGGGGCGAGGGAGAATTTCCAGGCAGGGCGTAACGACAGCAGCCCCATACACCCTTCGACCTCAGGGGGACTTCAGGGACAAGGCACTAACTGGGTGCCTGCACCGCTTGACAGTCCCCCCTGCCGGTGATAGCATCTGCGCCAACTAAAGGGAGACTCGGCGAGGGCCGGTGTTTTGGTATCATTGAAGGGCATGCATATCATGTTACCAGAGGCGGTCTAAATGTTGCTTCACGAGTTCATTAGCCTGAGTACCCCCTTCCAGGTCAATGGTCAGACCAAACAGGTCACCTACATCACCCGGGTGGACCCCATCACAGGGAACCTGGCCAAGATCTCCGAGGAGAGGGCACGCCGGCAAATTGCAATATCCACGGACCTGAGCATCCAGCCCACGGCCACCTGCGCTTTTTGTGACTATCAGCGGCAGACTCCGGGGCCGCGCATTGAGCACGCCTGCGGGGCGGTGTCCGTGCCCAATCTCTACCCCTGGGAGAAGTACGACTGGGTGACCATCTACCCTCCCTTCGGGGAGCACAAGCTGTTGCTCTCCGACCTCTACTTTGACGACCTGGAGCGCATGGTAGAGTCCTCCTACGACTTGGCCCTGCACTGCTCCCGGGACCCTGAGGTGCTCACCTTCCTGGATTTCACCAACTGGGGGCCCTTTGCGGGTGCCTCCCAGCAGCACCCCCATTCCCAGAGGAAGAGCGCCACCTGGGCGATGCCTAACCGCCAGGAGCAGGAGCTCCAGCGCTGTCTGGCGCTGTGGGAACGCCATGGTCGCAATCCCTTCGACATGCTGGCCGAGGAAGAGCGCAGCGACGGAAGCCGCGTCATATACGATAACGACGTCTTTATTGCGGCCAATTTTGCGCCCTCCTGCTCCAACGAGGTGGTCTTCTATCCCAAGGAGCCTGTGTCCCACATTCTACAGACTACCCCGGAGCAGCGCCGCCGGATTCTACGCTCGGCTCTGGGCATCTTCCCGGCCCTGTTCTTCTACATGGGGGTGACCAACCTGAATGTTGCTACCCACATGGCCCCCTTCCGCACCGCCGAGGCTGCCCGCCATTACTATCGCTGGCACATGCACGTCTACCCCCGGCGCTCCCGCCTGCCCATGGACCAGGCAGGGGCAGAGATCGGCTTTGGCACCCAGGTAATCGACATCCTGCCGGAGACCACTGCCCGCGTCCTCCGCCTGTGGTACCAGCAGGGACCTCAGGAGGAGATGCTGGCTCGCAGCCAGGATGGGCAGCCCCACCCTGACCTGGCCAAGGAGTTCCGCCGCTTTCACCGGGTCCCTGTCCCAGTCCGTTAGCCCTCCGGGGCCTAGCCCCAAACTGGACAAGCTGCAACCTTTACACCCCAGCCTCTCCTTGCTACACTCGGTCAGGAGGTATCTAGGAGGTAGCCATGACACCCCGAGGTGAGTTTCGACATCACGAACCCAAGAAGTCCAAGAAGACCGTCAAGAAAGCGGCCACTCTACCCACGGAGTTCGTATCACCTCCGCAAGTGGAGGTAGTACCCAAGGGCAAGAAGGCGCGTCGCGGCGAGGAGGGGGAAGAAACCTAGGCGTGGCCAGCTACCGGAAGGACCCGGGCTTGCTCAGGGAACGGGCCGCTAAGGCCTGGGATCTGTTGTCAGACTGCCGGCTGTGTCCCCGGGGTTGCCGGGTGAACCGGCTGGCGGGGGAGCTGGGCAAATGCCGCACCGGGGAGAGGGCATGGGTGGCCAGCTACGGCCCCCACTTTGGTGAGGAAGCTCCCCTGGTGGGGCACCAGGGGTCGGGTACAATCTTTTTCGCCCACTGCAACCTGCACTGCCTTTTCTGTCAGAACTACATCATAAGCCAGGGGGGAGAGGGTCGACTCGTGTCCCACGAGGAGTTGGCCGCTATTATGCTCTCCTTGCAGCAGCGGGGCTGCCATAACATCAACCTGGTCACACCAAGCCACGTGCTACCCCAAGTCCTCCGGGCCCTGGAACTGGCCGCTGACCGGGGGCTGGAGTTACCCCTGGTGTGGAACTGTGGGGGCTACGAGTCCGTGTCGGCACTACGGATGCTGGAGGGCATTGTGGACATCTATATGCCGGACATGAAGTACGCCGATGCGGCCACCGGGGAGAGGCTCTCGGGCGTCAGGAGCTACCCGGCGGTGAACCGGGCGGCCGTCCGGGAGATGCACCGGCAGGTAGGCGACCTGGTGATAGACCAGAACGGGGTAGCCGTCCAGGGCCTGCTGGTGCGCCACCTGGTGCTGCCCCAGGGACTGGCGGGCACCGAAGAGGTGGTCCGCTTCCTGGGCCGGGAAGTCTCCCCCCATACCTACCTCAACGTCATGGCCCAGTACCACCCCTGCTATCGGGCCTACTCCCAGCCTCCCCTGGACCGTCCTCTCACCCGGCAAGAACATGCACAGGCTGTGCAGTGGGCCCTGGAGGCCGGGGCAACCAGGCTGGACGGCTGGGCGCGCCCGGGCCCGCGAGCTACCGTCTCGGTACGGGTGTAGCCCTATTACTTAGCAACACTTGTATTTGAGGCTAAAGCCTGTCATTGTGAGCCCTTCGGCGGCCTCAGGGTAAACTCCTGCGAAGCAATCTCGTGCCCGTCCCTGAGTAAGCCTTGAGATTGCCTCGTCGTCCCGATGCGACATCGGGACTCCTCGCAATGACCACGTGGACAGAGTGCCGCTCTCTTAAACGAAATATTGCGTGTTACACTCTACTAGAGCCCAGACAGGGGGCCGCGGCTGAGGCTCCATCCCGTCATTTGTGGGGGCCAGGGTGTGCCGATGACTGAAGCCTTGCATGCCATTGTGCGGGGGCAGGTGCAGGGGGTCTTCTTCCGGGCCTTCGTGACCTGCCACGCCCGCGGACTGAGGCTTAGCGGGTGGGTGCGGAACCTGCCCTCGGGCGTCGAGGTGGAAGTGTGGGCCGAGGGGGAACGTTCTGCCCTGGAGCGCCTGCTGGAGCAGCTCCACCGGGGCCCGCCCGGTGCCCGGGTGGATGGCGTGACAGTGGAATGGCCCGCCCCCACCGGCCATTACCAGGAGTTCACTACCAGCGCCTAGAGAGACATATACCCCATGCCTGAGTCTGGGGTATGGTACTCTGTTCCCTACTTTCCTAGCCCTATTCTGTCATGACATCCCCCCGTTGACGTATTCAGAACTTTTGTTCTAACATACGGCCAGCAAGTCCATGGAGGTGCCCTGTGACTGAAGAACTGGAGACCCTACCTGCACAGACTGTGGCGGAGCCCGAGGTGGAAAAGCCGAAGTCTGAACTCGCCCCCCTGCATGAGGAGATCAGCCAACTCCGGAAGCAACTGGGGCTGGCCGTGGCCAAGTACCGCCTGGCGCTGCTAGCCCGCTTCCCCGAGGTGCCGGAGGAGCTGGTGTCGGGGGCGAGCGTGGAGGCGGTAGACGCCTCGCTGGCGGCGGCCCGGGGCATCGTGGAGAAGGTGCGTGCCAGTCTGGAGGCCCGGGCCGCCGCCGAGCGGGTGCCCGCCGGTGCCCCTGTCCGGGCACTGCCCGAGTTGACTGCCCTGTCTCCCAGGGAGAAGATCGCCTTCGCCCTATCTCGGGGGCGATAACTTCCAGGCCGGCTACCGCTATGGGGGTTTCCAACAGGCCCTTCCAACTCCAAGAATGTAGTGCAAGGGCCGCGAGGCGAGAAAAGGGCCTTCACCCTGCCCGCCTCCTCTGCTAAGCTAGAGGCATGGCCTGCCTCTATGATGGCCCAGACCTGCTGGTGTACCGCCTGGTGCTGGGCCCTTACAGCGCCAACTGCTACCTGCTCCGCTGTCCTCGGACGGGGGAGAGCGTGGTAGTGGACGCGCCCGCGGAGCCGGAAAGTATCCTGGCAGCATGCCAGGGCGTCCGCGCAGGCCTCATTATCATCACCCACGCCCATATTGACCACATCGGGGCCTTGCCGGCGCTAGGCCAGGCCCTCAGAGCGCCGGTAGCAGCCCACCCCGCCGAGGCAGCCAACCTCCCCCTGCCACTGGACAGGCTGCTCCACAATGGCGATATCCTGGAGGTGGGGTCCCTCTCCGTAAAGGTGGTGCACACCCCGGGCCACTCGCCCGGCAGCATCTGCCTGCTGGCGGGCCAGCACCTCTTCAGCGGGGATACCCTCTTCCCCCACGGCCCCGGCCACACCCGCAACCCCACCGACTTCCGCCAAGTGGTGGACAGCATCCGGGAGCGGCTTTTCCTGCTCCCCGACGATACCCTGGTCTACCCGGGCCATGGGGAGGGCACCGTGCTGGGCAGGGAGAAAGAGGAGTTCGCCAACTTCAGCCAGCGTCCCTGGGACCACAATTTGTGCGGCGACGTCTTATGGCTGGGAGCGCGGACCTAGTGTCCCGTCCCAGAAGTTCGTTACATTGCTTTTTCCACCCTCACCCTCACCTTAGTCCTCCCCCGTCGAGGGGGAGGAAGGGGGCTGGTACTAACCGGGTACACTGGTAACGAATAGAC
>JACPQK010000010.1 GCA_016190535.1 Chloroflexota bacterium
ACTCCAGCACTGCCTCGCGAGTGATACCCGGCAGGCTGCCCTGAGAGGGGGGTGCAGTCATCCCTTGCCCCTGGGCCACCAGGAAGAGGTTGGCGGCGGAGGCCTCCAGCAGCAGGCCGTCTTCGCTTATAAGCAGGGCCTCGTCAGCCCCCTCGGCCCTGGCGTGTCTGCGGGCCAGCAGGTAGAGCAGGTGGCTGGAAGTCTTATGCTGGCCCAAGGTGGACTGACCGCCTACTCGATGGGGAAAGATCACCACGTTGTAGCCGGCCTGGTAGGCCCTGGGCGCAGGCGGAGAAAAGGCCCGGGCAGCAATGAACACCGTAGGTTTCAAGTTGTCCGGCGGTTCAGGGGTTATCTCTCCGGGGCCTGTAGACAGGGTGATGCGCACCCTGGCCTCGACCAGGCTGTTGGCCTCCAGCACGGCGTAAGCTGCCCGGGAGAGTTCCGCGTCGGAGGGTAGGCCCTCTATCCCCAGGGAGCGGGCGGAGCCACGCAGCCGGGCCAGATGGCGGTCCAGGCGGAAGAGACGCCCAGGGCTGGAGCTGGACACCGGGTAGGCCCGCACCGTCTCGAACAGGCCGTAGCCGTAGAGGAAACCGTGGTCGAAAGGGGAAATACGGGCCTCCTCCCGGGACAGCAGGCGCCCATCCAGATAAACTATCTCGCCCATTCAATGCTCCTATCATTGAGCCGCCGTGGAGACTACGGATTCTTCGGTCGTCCCGGTGAAATCGGGACTCCCTCAGAATGACAGGAAAGTACTAGGCGGCCTCACTCCACCTGGCCTGCCGCATCCCCAGGAAATTGCGCAGTAGCCGGTGGCCCCATTCCACAGGGGTAAGCACCGACTCGGGGTGGAACTGTACTCCCTCTACTACAAACTGGCGATGGCGCACAGCCATGACCTCCCCCTCCCCGGTACGGGCCGAGACCTCCAGACAGGAAGGGATGGAGGCTTGCTCTATGACCAGGGAGTGGTAGCGCCCCGCGGGAAAGGGGCTGGGCAGGCCCGCCAGAACCCCTCTCCCATCATGGTGGATCAGAGAGGCCTTCCCGTGCATAGGCAGGGGGGCACGGACAATGCGCCCGCCGAAGACGTGCCCAATACACTGGTGCCCCAGGCACACTCCTAAGATGGGGATGCGCCCGCTGAAGTGCCTGATAACGTCGTTGGAGATGCCTGCCTCCAGGGGGGTGCAGGGACCGGGGGAGAGGACGATATGGCTGGGGGCCATAGACTCGATGTCCTCCAGGGAGAGGGCATCGTTGCGATACACCGCGGGCTCCCAGCCCATGTCCCCGATGTAGTCCGCCAGGTTATAGACAAAGGAATCGTAGTTGTCTATAAGCAGGATCACTGTGTATCCTCAAGCCCCAGGGCCTGGGCCAGTGCCCGGGCCTTGTCCCAGGTCTCCTGGTACTCGGCCTCGGGGCCGGAGTCATAGACTACGGCCCCCCCCACCTGGAAGTAGGCCCGGCCGCCGGTGACCAGGATGGTACGGATGGCGATGTTCAGGTCAATATTCCCGTCGAAGCCAATGTAGCCGATGGAGCCGGTATAGATGCTGCGCCGGGTAGGCTCCAGCTCCTCGATGATCTCCATGGCCCGCACCTTGGGCGCTCCGGTGATGGAGCCTCCAGGGAAGCAGGCCCGCATCAGGTCCAGAGGCCCTTTGCCTGGGCTCAGTCGCCCCTCGATCGTGGAAGTGAGGTGGAACACCGTGGCGTAGGTCTCCAGGGCCATAAGCTCGGTAACCTTCACCGACCCGTAGCGGCAGACCCGGCCCAGGTCGTTGCGCTCCAGGTCTACAATCATCACGTGCTCCGCCCGGTCCTTGGCACTTCCCCCCAGCTCCCGGGCCAGGGCTGCATCCTGGGCAGCATCGCGACCCCGGGGCCGGGTGCCTTTGATGGGCCTGGTCTCCGCCTGGTCCCCCTGGAGGCGTAGGAAACGCTCTGGCGAGGCGCTGACCACGCTCACTTCCGGGTATCCCAGATAGGTGGCGAAGGGGGCTGGGTTTATGGAGCGAAGACGAAGGTAGAGGTCGGATGGGGAATAAGGCCAGTCCGTCTCAAAGCGTTGGGACAGGTTGACCTGGAAGATGTCCCCAGCGGCAATGTATTCCCTGGCCTTTTCCACGGCCTCCAGATAGGCCTGGCGGCTGAAATTGGATGCCAAGGAGGATACAGGTGGGCAGGCTGGGGGGGATGGGAGGGGCTGGGAAGCTGCCTGCCGGGCCAGACCCACCAGCCGGGCCAGGCGCTGCTCCGCCGGAGGCCGGCCAGGCAGATCGGGTGCTACCGCGTAGGCCCTGCCCTCCAAGTGGTCGAAGGCCAAGAGGGAGTCGTAGAAGCAGAGGTAGAGCTCTGGCAGGGGCAGGTCGTCCTGGGCACGGCTGGGCATACGTTCTAGGGAACGGCCAAGGTCGTAGGCCAGGTAGCCTACAGCGCCGCCCATGAAAGGTACGGGCGAAGCCTTGACCTCTATCCAGTATGGGGCCAGGGCTGTCTCCAGGGCCTGGAAAGGGTGGGCCTGAAAATGCCTGGTGTGCTCTTTCTCCCAAATGCTGATCTGGTTGCCCCGACTAGTGAGCCGCAGAAAAGGCTCAGCCCCCAGGAAGGAGTAGCGCCCCAGGCGCTCCCGCCGCATACCACTGTCCAGGTAGAAGGGATAGGGCTCGTCGAGTAGACGGACGAAGGCCTGGACAGGGGTGAGGGGGAAGAGGAGCTCCTCGACGGCCAGAGCGGCGGGCTTGGGTGCAGCGAGGCGACTAGTCATTTGGTTGGCCTTTGCATTTCGGCCTCAACTAGCTGGCGCTCCTCGGCGGTGAGGCCGTAGAGGTCATAGACCAGTTGGTCAATTTCATGGTCAGTCCGTTCAATCTCCCGCTCCAGGTCTTGCCGCTCCAGGTCGCGGATGTCGCCCTTTTGGGCCAGGCGTTTGTGTAGCTCCAGCATGCGCTCCACCAGGGCCACCAGCCCATCGCGCATCTGTCTGTCAGTGGAGTCCGTCAAGTCAATCCGGCGAATCGGGAGCGGCTCCAGAAACTGGCGGTTGGCGGACCTGAAGCCGCCCCGAAAGGGCGCACTTACGTGACGGAAGTAGAAGTCCAGCAGATGGCTATTCAGCAGGCCCAGGATGAAGAGATACGAGGCTTCATCTTGCTCTTTCAGTAGCAGCCCACCTACATCTACGTTGTCCAGGTAGAACTCGCCTTTCCTGTCGTATATGGCCTCCAGACGATGGACTAACCTGGGTATGGCCAACTTGGGAAGGTCATGCAGCACAAGATTCTTGGGGTACACATACGCATACCACCCTTCGTGGTGCATCTTGCCGCCCTCTCGGTCTTCCAGTGTCCGTCTGTTGTCCAGCAGGTATCGCCAGCAATTAGGGTATGTGGCCGCAAGCTTCTCCGGCGTCAATAGCGTGGCCGTAGATTGGGAGACCTTGTAGGGAAACAACAGGAGGTGGTTGGGGGTGGGCGCGACGTAAGCCGTTACATCCTTGCCGCTGAGCAAGGGGTGTAGCAGGCCGGCCTCCAGCTCATACTCCCGGTCTTTCGCCCGCGAATAGACCCGCACCAGCCCGCCACCAACGTCACGCCGCTTCTCCAGGATGTACACCTTGTCGGCGCTGGTAATGAGCCCCTGGAATATGCGGCTCGACACCTCGCCCAAAGGCACAGATTGGGCCCTGACCTTGTCCAACAGGGCCTGCGCTTTCCCGGTGGGCAAAGGCCACATGCCCCCGGTCAGGGCGTCTTGCGGGGCCAGCACCTCCGGTTGCAGGTCAGCGGGCAACACCGGCCTGTCGGGCAGCGAACCGAGGAAGGTGTATCTCAGCCGTTCGTCCGCCTGGCCCTTTCTCAGCACCATAACCACCGGGTAGTTGGTGGCTTCGGGGAACACCTGGTGCTGGGAGAGGTCAACCATGCTCTCCACTACACAGCTCTGCCGCACGATCCTCTGGATGTTCTCCCCGTACTTGGACTTGAGGAACTTGCCTGAGGTTATGAACCCTAGGCGTCCCTGGGGCCGGAGCAGCTTGATGCCCTTTTCCAGGAAGACCACGGATATGTCGAAGGAACCGTAGGCGGAATCGTAGTTGTCCCAGTAGTAGTCCGCCTCGGCGCGGTCCTGGGACTGTATCCGCACATAAGGCGGATTCCCGATGACCACATCGAAGCCACCCTGGCGCAAAACGTCCGGGAACTCCTGCTCCCAGTTGAAGGGGTGCTTGCCTTGCCAGGCATCCCCAAAGAAGGGAGTCAACTCTGTCTCCCTACCGGAGATGAGGGAGTTGCCCCGCTTGATGTTGTCCCTGAGCACAGGGAGGGTGTTCCTGCCCGCCAGGGCCTGGAGCAGCACGCTCAGGCGGGCGATCTCTACGGCCTGGGGGTCCAGGTCCACGCCGTAGATGTGCCTGGTGAGGATAGAGATACGGTCTTGCCATTCCAGGGCGTCCACCGACTTAGGAATGGTGGTCTGAGCGTACCAGCGGAGGAGCTCATCGTAGGCCCGGATCAGGAACGAGCCGGAGCCGCAGGCGGGGTCCAGGACTCGGAGCTGCCTGGCCTGGCTGTAGGGCAACTCCCGCAGCATGCGCCCCACAGTCTCGCGGACTATGTAGTCCACTACCCACCTGGGGGTATAGTAGATTCCGCGCTCCTTCCGCTTCTGTTTCTTGGCGGTAACCTCAAAAACCGGCTCGGCGGGCATAATACCCAGGGCAAGCTGGCTCTGCTGCTGTTTGACCTTTTCCTTTACCTCAGCGGCCACGTGGCCCAGGTATTGCTCATATACCGCCCCCAGCACATCGGCGTCCAGGATGGAGAAATCGTAGCTGGCCAGACCGCCCGGCAGGTCGTAGAGCCCACCGATCATCTCTTCCAGAAGGTCGTCTTGAACGAAGGTTTGGTCGGCCAGGTGAAGAGTGAACAGGTCGCTATCGTAGTAGCCATCGTAGGTGCGAAAGACCTGTCTGAGGCGCTCCAGCAGCGTGTCCCGGCGGCCGGAGGCCCGCCATTCGTGGATGGCCGCCAGTAGCCTTCTTTCCTCTAGCCGCCGGTCCTCGGCGTTGCGAATGAAGATAAGTCGGTTGAACAGGCGCAGGATAGTCTCATCTATTTGCTCAAAGCTAAGCTTGAGGTGATTATCATGTTCATAGCGATAGAGGTGGGTGTAGAGACCGGCCCGCCACTGGCGTAGCTGCCCGAACAATCGTTTTTCTACCGGCAGGCGTGGTGGCATGCCCCACTTGGTGGCTTCCTTATCTAGAGCATCAAAGGCTACTGCTTCTTTGGAAAACAACCATAGCCTATCGAAGTCTGTCAGGTAGTCCTGGCAACTCAAATTAACGGCCCTCGCCCGGGCCAGGTCACGGGTCTCCCAATGCGCGTTGAACACTTGAAGGTCGCGGAAATTGGTGAGCACCGCCCAGCTTACGCCCTTATTATAGGCATACGTAATAGCTTGCTTCACCCATTCGGGATTGTTCAAGTCATCGCGGAGCGGCTTTGCTTCAACGTAGAACCGCGACACGCCGCGGATTTTGAAGGCGTAGTCCACCCTGCCGCCAGATGCCCGTTCCTCTCGCGCAACCTCATTGGAGTCGGATCTGTTCCAGCCCAGAGCGGCGAACAAAGGCTCCACGAAGTCGCTCTTGGTGTTGGCCTCGTGATAACTCCTGAGCTGAGCGGGAGGCAAAGCCTGAAACCGGGCTACCAGCTCGGCTATTTTTTGCTGCGCCTCTTCCTTGGTAGAACCCACGGTTGCCCTAACCTCACTCCAAATATATCCTTCTTATCCCTGTGGGTGCGGGCTGCGCCCGCCTAGCACGGAAGTGGCGGGAGTCTGGCTTTCGCTACCTATGAACAACAGCACCATTCTACTGTCTGATACAGCCTGGTGGCTAGCCCTTAGCCGCCCCGCGCATGATCTCTGGTGCAGGCCGGACCACGAGGTACCTGTCTTGTGGCGAAGAGGTGCAGATAGTCCCCTTGCGCGGCTAGATCCCCCGACGGCGGTTGACAAGCCGGGGGCGGCAATCTAAAATTTGGCCTTGGTGTTCTCTTTCACATTCTTCGGTCAAGTACGTAGCAAGGTCTAGGCTTTGCTAGCCACCTACAGCTACATCGGGCTCTTCCTGCTGGTGGCAGCCGTATTCGGTAGCACTGTTCTCCTTCTCTCCTTCCTCTTGAGATTTGTGCGAATCCGTCCCCACTCTCCCCACCCGGTAAAGGCTTCTACCTACGAGAGCGGCATGGTGACGGTGGGGAAGACCTGGGCCCAGTTCAACATCCGCTACTATCTGTATGCCCTGCTCTTTGTAATCTTCGACGTAGAGACGGTATTCCTCTACCCCTGGGCGGTGCGCTTCAAGCAGCTTGGCCTCTTCGGTCTGGTGGAGATGGCGATCTTCATCGCTATTCTGCTGGTGGGTTACGCCTATGCCTGGCGCAGGGGGGCCCTGGAGTGGTAGAGGTAGACAGGCACTATCTCCGCCTTCCGGGGCCTGCAGACATCCTGGCCCAGGCCGACCTCGAGGAGGGGCAGCGTATAAATGATCTCATCACCCAGTCCCGTGCCCCCTATCCTGACCATCCCCCCCTTGAGCGGGGAGCGCCGGGTATCCTGGTCACTTCCGCCGACACGCTGCTCAACTGGGCACGCCGCAACTCGGTGTGGCCCGTGGCCCTGGGCCTGGCCTGCTGCGCCTTCGAGATGATCGGCGCCGCGGCCTCCCGATTCGACCTCTCCCGCTTCGGCATGGAGGTCTTCCGGGCCTCCCCGCGCCAGGCGGACCTGCTCCTCGTCTCCGGCACTGTCACCTGGAAGATGGGGGAGGCACTGCGCCGCATCTATGACCAGATGGCGGAACCTAAGTGGGTGATGGCCATGGGCTCCTGTGCTACCTGCGGGGGGCCGTTCACCAACGCCTATAGCGTGGTGAACGGAGTGAACCTCCTTATGCCAGTAGATGTGTATGTGCCGGGATGCCCTCCCCGCCCCGATGCCCTGATCTATGGCCTGATGAAGCTCCAGGAGAAGATAGCCCGGGAGTCCCTGGCTGGGGGAAGGGGCCGATGACTGCCGCGCTGGCACCTGGGGATGTGGCCCGGGAGCTGGAGTCAGCCCTGTCCGGGACAGTAGTCGAGGCCACCGACGGGGCGCTGGTAGTCCGTCCCCAGGCGGTGCTGGAGGTGGCCCAGTGGCTCCACTCCCGCCTGGGCTTTGACTTCCTGGAGTGTCTTACCGCGGTGGACTACCTCCAGTACTTCGAGGTCAGCTATTTTCTCCTCTCGGTATCCCGCAACCAGAGTCTGGTGCTGAAGGCTCGCCTGCCGGGGCGCGAGGACTTGCGCCTGCCTTCCGTAACGCCGTTGTGGCAGGGGGCTGACCTCCAGGAGCGGGAGGTATACGACCTTTTTGGCATCTACTTTGAGGGACATCCTCACATGA
>JACPQK010000070.1 GCA_016190535.1 Chloroflexota bacterium
CTGGCGGATGGGCACCTCAGCAGCCACCCCTTGTACACCTCCGCTCAAACTTGACCAGGGCAGAGCGTAGCATAGGCAGATACGGGGCGTCAAGCAAAGTCTGGTCCCCTTAATCCGTAGATTTAATTTGGGTCTCTATCAAGAGTCCACGGATTTGGCCCTGGATGGCGGCCCGTTGACATGCCCAGTCCAGGCCACTATCATCCCCCAGAGTATTATGGTATTGACAGGGCGGGCCTTTTGTATTTGGCTGGTGCTGGCCCTGTGGCTATTGAGCGCAGGTTGCGGGACCACCCCCCCAGCCACTCCTACCCCGGAGCCGTCGCCAACCCCCACCCCCTTCCCTACGCCGGTGCCTCCTACCCCAGCCCCGGGCGCTCGCTATGGGGGGGAGGTGGTGGTCCTGGTGGACTCTTTTCCCCAGAGCATCGACCCTCTGAAAACAGAAGACCCTCTGGCCCTGGCCTTCCTGGCCCCGGTATATAGCCAGTTGCTCCAGATTGACCCCGTCACTGGCCGGGTGACGCCAGACCTGGCCTGGCATTGGGAGACATCTTCCGGGGGCACCAGCTACACCTTCCGGCTCCGGCCGGAGGCCCGCTTCCACGATGGCACTGCGGTCACGGCCCAGGCCGTGGTGGAGGGCCTGCGCTCCCTGCAGAGCACCGGCCTGGGCCAAGCCCTCTTGGGAGGGGTGGCGGCGCTCCATGTCGCCGATGATGTCACCCTGGTGCTTTCCCTGGAACATCCCCAGGCGTCCCTGTTGTCCTATTTGGCCCTGGAAGCCATGGCTATTACCTCTGGGGGCGGCCCAGGGCTCCCTAGCGGTTCCGGGCCGTTTAGGCCCAGGACGCCAGCTACCGGGCCGGGGCGCTGGGAGCTGGCGAGGAACCCGGCATACTATCTCCCCACGAGGCCCTATCTGGAGGGCATCGTCTTCTGGGCGATAGAGGACGACGGGGTGCGCCTGGCGGCCTTCCGCAGCGGCCGGGGCCACATCCTGGGCATCCCTGGTGGGCTGCGGCAAGAGGAACTCCAGGCCGTGAGGGCCTGGCCTGAGGTGGCCCTGACAGGGGTAAGCGCCCTGACCCATTACGCTTTCCTGATGAATACCCGCTTTCCCCCCTGGGATGACCTGAGGGTGCGGCAGGCGGTGAACTGGGCTGTGGACCGGGAGGGGTTCGCCCGATGGGCGGAACCCTGGGGTGGCAGAGTGGGCACACTGCTGGCGCCGGGCACGGCCTGGTCTCTCAACCCGCCCCCCTCGCGACAGTTGGGCCGGGCCAGGGGGCTGCTGGCTGAGGCTGGATACCCTGACGGAATCCAGGTGCGCATGGTGGTGCCCTCGGGCACCCTGAACCAGGAAACGGCCTTCCGGCTCAAGGACCAGCTTGCCGAGGCAGGGATAGAGATGGAACCTCTCTTCTTCGCGGCTGATATGGCCCGGGACATGGTCCAGCGCATTGCCTTCCAGAGCGCGCTGCTCCCGCTATTCGCCCCCGCAGCCGACCCCGACTATCTCCTGGGCCGGCGCTTCGTCACCGGCGGTGATGAGAACTACACCAGGTACTCCAACCCGGCGGTGGATGACCTGTACAGGCGTCAGGCCCAGGCCCTGGGTCCAGCGGCCCGTCGGGAGCTGGTGGCCCAGATGGAGCGGCTGATTGTAGAGGACTCTCCGGCCGTGAGCCTCTGGTGGGAGAGCAGAATAATAGCCTACCGGCCCCAAGTCAGAAACATCTACCTGGGGACCGGGCTGTACGGCAGCCCCTCCTTCCAGGACGCATGGCTGGGGGAGGGCTAGCCCTTTCGCCGGGCGGCTACCGCCTCTTGGACAAACTTCGCGATGTCCTGGGTGTTGGCGCCCGGACCGAAGATGCCCTCAATGCCCATATCCCGGAGGGCTGCGAGGTCCTCCTCGGGGATAATGCCGCCTACGACAATGACCAGGTCTTTGAGGCCGGCCTCTTGAAGGCCCTGCACAATGGGGGGGAAGAGCTCCATATGGGCTCCGGAGAGGATACTCAGGCCCACTACGTCCACGTCCTCCTGGACAGCCGTGCGCACGATCATCTCCGGGGACTGGCGGATGCCCGTGTAGATCACCTCCATGCCCGCGTCCCGGAGGGCCCGGGCCACCACCTTGGCCCCCCGGTCATGGCCGTCCAGACCTGGCTTGGCCACCAGCACCCGGATCTGCCTAGACTTGGCCATCTATGCCTCACCTCTCTGCGTCTTTGGGAACGACTGCCAGTTATTCATGGTGTCTGTTGCTGCATCAGCTCCACGGTAACACCGTGCAAGGGGCCTGGAGGAACGAATACCACGCGGGGGTTCTCCGGCGGTATAACTCGGAGGGGCACGATCCCCGCCTGGTGCAGGGCCGCCAGGCGCTGGTGCAGATCGGTCACGGTGAGGGCGAAGTGATGGATCCCCTCACCCATTTCTGCCAAAAAGTGGGCCCGTTCGTCGTTGGGGTCCAGGGGTTCCAGGAGCTCCAGGGCGCTGTTGCCTAGCCCTACGAAGCCTAACCTGAGCGTAGGTGTAGAGCGCACCGGGCTATCCTCAGACTGGTCCAGAAGTTGCCGGAAAGTATGAAGGGCTGGGGACAGCTCCTTTACCACGATACCCACATGGGCCAGCCCCGCTATGGTGGGGGGGGGTATCCCCTGGGAAGGCTCTTGTCCCGTCTTCTGGATCAGCTCCACCAGCACCCCGTGGCAGGCCCTGGGATGCAGGAAAGCCACCAGGCTCCCCCGAACGGGCCGGGCTTCCTCGTCCACCAGGGGCACCTGCCTGGCCTTGAGCCTGGACAGCTCGGCGGCGATGTCCGCCACCCCCAGGCAGATGTGATGGATGCCCTCGCCCCGGCGTTCCAGGAAACGGGCCACGGCCCCCTTGGGGTCTGTAGGCTCCAGGAGCTCGATCTCGGCCCCTCCGGGCACAGGGAGCATGGCTATCCGCACCCCCTGGGGAGGCACCACCTCGATGTGGACGTCCTGGAAGCCCAGCAGGCTATGGTATCTGTCCAGAGCAGGGCCCAGGGAGTTGACCGCGATGCCCAGATGGTCGAGTTTCCTCATCTTTGTCCTCCCCCGGTGGGTAAGTCTTTCACTAGGATAATACTACACGACAGGGGTGTATAGCTGAGCAGCGGCCCTGCTGCGCTCGTTTATGATGATGGGTGACACTTGGAATAGTGTGGTCAGGCATATAGTCAGCGGTACAGCAGCCCCCCTTCGGGGTCATCTCAAGACACAAGTAGCTGGACCAGTTTGGAGGTCTCCGGGCCTTGCCCCAGCAATGTCCTGTCCCCAATACCTGCTCGAGTTTGTCGCCCTCCGCCACCCCCCTTGGCAATGAGGGGGCAGGGATTCGTATTCCCACAGCTCCACGTAGGTGGTACTATGGCCCCGTCTATGCTTACTTTATCGTTGCTCACGGTCTTGGGCACGCCCGTGACCCGGTAGCGCTGGGCGTAGTGGGCGAACTCGTTCACCTCCATGACGTCGGCGCGGATGCGGGGGCTGGCAAGGGCCATGCGTAAGGCCACCCTGGCCCAACCCTCAGAGTTGAAGGTAGAAACGAACTTGCCCCTGTTGGTGTGGTGGGCCGGCTGGGATTCGAACCCAGGACCGACGGATTAAAAGTCCGCTGCTCTACCGGGCTGAGCTACCGGCCCTGTGCTCTATTCTAGCACCTTGGTCTACATTCTGAGGTGAGCAAAAGGTAGGCCTGCTCTCTCCAGGCCAGGGATAGCCTGCTGGCCCCCACTCCCAGGTCTACAGAGGGCCCGTTCCCTCGTGAGTAAAAGGGGTGCCCGCCCGACCTGCCGGAGGTTGTTCAGGAGCACCCTATCCTTCCAGGGAAGGATGGGACGTGACGCCCCCGCCTTCTCTGACACGGAGTCTGCCTGGCGGACAGCAGGGGGGAATAGTAGACGCCCCTCCGCTGCCCTCTTGACAGGCAAGAATGGGAGGCCTAAGGTGATGACTATCAGTCTGTGCCTGTTTCCCAGTAGATGGTGCCCTGTTGAGGTGTCGATCCCAGGTCTTTTCTCCTGCCCTGGCTAGGATGGTGCGCCATAGGGCTTGACTTCTCAACCCGCGAGATAACGCCCTCTGCCCTCTACACCGGCCAAGCGGTCCTGGAGGGGGTGATGTTCCGTGGGGAGCGCTGTTTTGCCGTGGCCGTCCGCTCACCATCCGGGGAGATCGTCAGTGCCACCCGGCCTCTGCCCACGACCCACCGCAGGTGCCAGGGCATCCCCTTCCTACGGGGGCTGGCCCTCCTTTTGGAGGCCATAGTCCTGGGGGTCTGGAGTATCTGGCTCTCGGAGAAGCTCGCCAAGGGCGAGGCCCGCTCCCAGGACCCCTTCCTGGTGATCGGTGCCAGGGCAGTCATCGGCCTCGCCTTTGCTGCTGTCCTCTTCCTGCTTCTTCCCCAGGTCCTGATGGAGCTGGCCCTGCCTGCCCTGTCCACACCCCTGGCCCGGGGTATGGCCGAAGGGGGGTTGCGCCTGGGCGTCCTCCTTGTCTACGTCGCTCTCCTCAGCCGGGCGGCCCCTATCCGGCGGGTAATGGCCTACCACGGCGCAGAGCACAAAGTAGGGCAGGCCTTCCAGAAGGGGGCCCCCCTGGAGGTAGCGGGTGTCCGGGCCTTCTCCCGCTTCCATCCCTGGTGCGGGACCTCCCTGCTGATTGTGGTCGTGGTCATCGCCACGGCGCTCTTCCCCCTGCTGAGCCGGGTCTCCGTGGCCTGGGGATTCGCCGCGCGCCTGTTGCTCCTGCCCCTGCTGGCGGCAGCCAGCTTCGAGCTTACCCTTCTGGGGGCACGGCCCGGTGGAGGCGCTCTGGGGCGTCTCCTGGCCTACCCCGGGCTCTGGCTCCAGCATCTGACCACCCGGGAGCCTGGCGACATGGAACTGGAGGTCGCCATCCACGCCCTGACTGAAACCCTGCGGGGAGATGGAGGCTAGCATGATGCCGGTGCTCCCTCTCTCACCGTTCTCTCACCAGAATCTACACCGTGCTCAATCGACAAACTCACTGTGGCGTGTTACCATCCCGAATATCGGCAGAGAGTCTCTTGGGCAATTCTGGGCAAAGGCAATCTGACCCTGCGGGGTCTGGCTAGGAGGCAACATATGTGGTGGCTTTTTCTATTCGGGTTCCTGTTTTCGGGGTGGTTCTGGAACGCCCAACTGGACATTGAGGGCACGACCACGCGTATCGCTTGGACGGTCAATGATCCTAATGCCAGCAGCTACCGGGCGGACATGTGGGTATACGTGCCCGAGGGCGCGGAGGCCAGCGTCGAGAACTTGCTGAGCGAGAAGGAAAAGGTACACATCGTGCCAGATGCCTCCCTGGCCTGCACCTCCACCGGGGTTGAGGTGCGCGCCGTGGTCCAGGTGAAGCCCAACGGTGCCGTGAAGGGCAGGGATGTGGGGGTGGCGCTCCTGGCCGACGGGGCAGTGGTGGACTTGGCGACGGGCAACGTGACGGACAGAATAGAGGTCAGCGGGACCATCCCCGCGGATAATCCCTCCTGCGCCACGCCCTGAGTTACGTCCCTTGGGGATAATGTGGTTGGCCTACCTGGGGCGCTACCATTCCGCTTATGCCATTTAGCTAGGAGGTAACATATGCGGTGGCTTTTTCTACTTGTGCTCCTGTTCTCCGGATGGCTGGGGAGCACCCAACTGGCGTCTTCTGGGTGGTTCTGGAACGCCCAACTGGACGTCGAGGGTACCACCACGCGCATCGCCTGGACGGTCAATGACCCGAATGCCAGCAGCTACCGGGCGGACATGTGGGTCTACGTGCCCGAGGGCGCGGAGGCCAGCGTGGTCGAGCTGCTGAGCGAGAAGGAGAAGGTGCACATACGCACCGACTCCTCCCTGGCCTGCACCTCCAGCGGGGTTGAGGTGCGCGCCGTGGTCCGGGTGAAGCCCAACGGTGCCGTGAAGGGCAGGGATGTGGGGGTGGCGCTCCTGGCCGACGGGGTAGTGGTGGACTCGGCGACGGGCAAGGTAACGGAGAGAATAGAGGTCAGCGGGACCCTTCCCGCGGATAACCCTTCCTGCGCTGGCTCCTGAGCTTCCCTCTGGGGAGAGGAAAGAAGTGGGTGGAATGCGGCATCTGACCGCGGGAGAAGGAAGTCGTGGGTAACCTGCCCCGGCGTCCACTGCTGGTACTCATCAGCGCCGTGTGGCTGGCCGGCATGATGGGGTTAGCTTACTTGGGGCGCTACCATTCCGCGTGGTCGCTATCCCAGGTAGAGACCATGGTGCTGGTGCTGGGGCTGGTGGTGCTGGCGGGGTTCAGCCCCATCCCCGTGGCACCCCGGGTCAAGGCCGGGCTGACCACAGCGCCCCTGTTCACCGGGGCGCTCCTGTTGTCCCCCGGAAACGCGGCCCTGATTGCTGTGGTGGGCAGCATGCTCTACCAGGTCGGCCTGCGCGATGGTCCGGAGAAGCTGAGGCTCCCCTGGTTCAAGTACCCCTTTAATGCCGGGGAGGCAGCCCTCTCTACGGGGGCAGCTTCCCTGGTCTTCAGCCTGTTGACGGGTAGTGAGCTGACCCTGGTGACCCCGGCGGTCCTGGCGGCGGCAGGGGTGATGTACCTCCTTAACTCGGGCCTGGTGGCCACCGCCGCCGCCCTGCAACAAGGGATGAGGCCCCACCAGGTCTGGTGGACAGGGACCAGGGAGAATGGTCCCGCGGAGGTGGCGCTCTACAGCTTCGGGTTGCTGGGGGCGGTGGCCATCAACGTCTCCCCCTGGCTGCTACCCTCTTTCCTGTTGCCGGTGAGCATTATCTACATCGCCTTCTCTCGCCTGGCCAAGGCCAATACCCGCCTGGAAGATGCCCTGGCTACCCTCCGGGAGTTGCAGGGGAGGATGGTGGCTTCGTCAAAGCTGGCCTCAGTGGGTGCCCTCTCCCTGGACCTCAGCCACCAGTTGAAGAACCCTCTGTTTATCCTGACCGGACGGTTGGAGAGCCTCCAGCGCCGGCTCACCCCCGAGGACCCCGCGCGGCGCTCGCTGGAGACCGCTCTCCAGGCCGCCTGGCGGATCCAGGAGCTGATCTCCAATTTCCTCGGCGCTGGCCGGGGGGACTCCGGCATCCTGGACCCCCATGAGCTGGTAGACGAGGCTATTGGGATGGCCCAAATGCGGGGCAGGCCCACGGTGAAGATGGTGCGGCTCTACGGTGCCGACCTCCCCCCTGTGCAGGGCAACCGCGTGCTACTGCAGGAGGCACTGAGCAATATCGTAGCCAACGCCCTAGAGGCGTCCCCCAGGGGTGAGGAGGTGACGGTGCAGCTTTCGCGGAGCAATGGTGCCCTCATTGTCCGTGTCAGCGATAAGGGAGGGGGCATCCCCCAGGAGCAAATGGGGCATCTCTTTGAGCCCTTTAACAGCTCCAAGCCGGGTGGGCTGGGTCTGGGCCTTTTTGCGGCCAAGCACATAGTAGAGATGCACAAAGGTGAGGTGATGGTAGAGAGCAACGCCGGGGAGGGAACGTCCGTTACCGTGCGCTTGGTGGCAGCTCACCCGGAGGACGGAGGTAACGGTATCCCGCACTCCGGACATTCAGGATCAAACGGGGAGTCGAAGGGGTC
>JACPQK010000076.1 GCA_016190535.1 Chloroflexota bacterium
CTGGGCAAACATGCCGGCGTTGTCTGCCACAACTATGCCCCCGGCAGGTATCTGGGCCTCCACCAGGCGCAGGTAGTCCAGGTACTGCTCCTTGGTGCCGTCCAGAAATACGAGGTCGAAGGGGCCGGATAGGGAGGGCAGGGTCTCAAGGGCATCTCCGAGGACAATGGTGATGACATTGTCTAGCCCTGCTCGCTGGACGTTTCGTGAGGCGGTCTCCGCCGCCCCGGCAGAGACCTCCAGGGTCCATAGCTTGGCGCTCGGCGGAAGGCGGCGGGCCATAAGGATCGCCGAGTAGCCCACCATAGTGCCCACCTCCAGGATGTGTTGGGGCTGCTGCCGCTGGACCAGCGCCTCCAGCAGCCTCCCTTTCACCGGCCCTACAATGGGCCATGAGCGCTGCTGGGCACACTCCTCAATCTGCCGGAGCACCTGCTCTGCTTCAGGGAAGCGGGTCAGCGGATTCATCCTCCTATACTACTTGCCCTGGTCTCCAGGAACGATTATGTCGAGAGGGCAAGGCCAACTTTGAGGCAGGCTACCTCGAGGCTTGGCTGAGGACAACCTTAGGCTCACGCCGCCGGGCCACTACTTCCCCAATGGGGAGAGCATCCCTGAGGGATCGCTGGATATCAAGCGCCTCCTGGGGAGAACACACTACCACCATCCCGATGCCCATGTTGAAGACCTGGAACATCTCCGCATCGGGGATGTCCCCCGCCTCCTGGATCAGGCGAAATATGGCTGGGACTTTCCACGCCTTGGTTTCAATGCGGGCCCCCAGGCCTTGGGGCAGGATGCGGGGCAGGTTGCCCGGCAAGCCGCCTCCAGTAATGTGGGCTAGGCCCCTCAGTTGAGGCAACACCGGAAAGAGGCTGGAAAGATAGCAGCGGTGGACCTCCAGAAGCTCCTCGCCCAGGGTCCGCCCCAGCTCCTGGTAGTAGTGGTCCCAGTGCGAGGGCGGGCGCCCGTCTATTTGGAAGAGGCGGCGCACCAGGGAGTAGCCGTTGGTGTGCAGGCCCGAGGAGGGCAGCCCCAGTAGTACATCGCCGCGCTGGATAGTGCTGCCATCCAAGAGTGCTCGGCGCTCCGCCGCTCCCACGATAAAGCCCACGAGGTCAAAATCTCCGGGGGCGTAGAGGCCCGGCATCTCCGCCGTCTCGCCCCCAATGAGGGCGCAGTCCGCGGCGGAGCAGGCCGCCGCCAGACCCTGGACCAGCTCGGCTACTACCTGGGATTCCAGGCGGCCGGCGCCAATGTAGTCCAGGAAGAAGAGAGGACGAGCGCCCAGGGTAAGGATGTCGTTAATACAGTGGTTGACCAGGTCCTGTCCCACGGTGTCGTAGCGGCGCAGGGCGATGGCCACCTTGAGCTTGGTGCCTACCCCATCGGCGCTGGACACCAGCACGGGCTCCCGGTATCCGGAGAGGGCGTAGAGGCCACCGAAGCTCCCGATATCGCTCAGGACCTGAGGGCCAAAGGTCGCCCGGGCGTAGCCCCGGATCAGCTCCTTGGCGCTCCGGGCGGCCTCCAGATCGACCCCGGAGGCAGCGTATTGTCTAGCGCCGGTGGGCGGCATGGACCGGTGTGAGCGTTTCCAGGGCCAGTTTGTCCATCTCTAGCTGTACGGGCACGGGGTACTCCCCGGTGAAGCAGGCCAGGCATAAGCTGTCCTGGGGCAGACCTACGGACTCGACCAGGCCCCGGATGCTCTGGTAGCCCAGGGAATCAGCGCCGACGTGCTGGCAGACCTCAGCGACAGTCTTCTGGGCGGCGATCAGCTCCTGGCGGGAAGCCATGTCCACACCGAAGAAGCAGGGATAGCGTATCGGAGGAGCGCAGATGCGGATATGCACTTCCCGCGCCCCCGCCTGGCGCAGCATCTTGACCAGCCGGGGGGTGGTGGTGCCCCGGACTATGCTGTCGTCCACCACCACCACGCGCTGCCCTGTCACCACCTCGCGCAAGGGGTTGAACTTAAGCTGCACGCCCAGCTCTCGCAGGCGCTGGTCTGGCTGGATGAAGGTACGGCCCACATAGCGGTTCTTGAGCAGTCCCTCGCTGAAGGGGATGCCGGCGCTCTGGGCATAGCCAATGCCGGCAGCGGTGGCGGAATCGGGCACGCCGATGACCATATCCGCCTCTGCCGGATGTTCCACAGCCAGGCGGTAGCCCATAGCCTGGCGCACGGGGTAGAGCAGGCGTCCACTGATGCTGCTGTCGGGCCGGGCGAAATAGATAAACTCGAACACACAGAGGGCCCGGCGCTGGGATGTAGCCCCCTGGAAGGACATGGGTCCCTCTCCGTTGATAACTACAATCTCGCCCGGGGCCACCTCTCGGATGAAGGTAGCCCCGATGTGGTCCAGGGCGCAGGTCTCGGAGGCCAGTACCCAGCTACCATTGAAGCGGCCCAGACAAAGGGGACGCACCCCCAGGGGGTCTCTTATGCCAATAATGGAATCGCGGGTAACCAAGGCCAGAGAGTAGGCCCCCACCAGGCGACGCATGGCTAGGCTCACCTTCGTGGGCCAGTCCTCCCCTGGAGCGCAGGAAATGAGGTGGGCGATTATCTCGGAATCGGTAGAGCTATGGAAAATGCAGCCGTGGCCCTCCAGCTCCCGTCGGAGGTGTCCGGCGTTGACGATGTTGCCGTTGTGGGCCAGGGCGAGCTCACCCAGGGGGCTGCTCACCTTTATGGGCTGGGCGTTGTGCAGTTTGCTGGAGCCGGTGGTGGAGTAGCGGTTGTGGCCTATGGCCGCATGACCAGGCAGCTTGGACAGGGTGTCCTCATCAAATACCTGGGACACCAGGCCCATATCGGTATGGATATGCAGGCGCTGGCCATCGCTGGTAGCGATGCCGGCGCTTTCCTGCCCCCGGTGCTGGAGAGCAAATAGCCCGAAGAAGGTAACCCGGGCTACATCCTCCCCTGGAGCGTATATCCCGAAGACTCCGCAGGCCTCCCGCCAGTCCTGTCTTGGCAAAAGCCCCCTCGAAGCTAGCTTTACCCCAAAGCAATTGTAACCCAGAAGACCCTTTAGGGTCAACTGCGTGCTCCGAGGGGGGTTAGGAACCCTTCTCAACCCCCTAAGTCCCCCAGTCCTGGGGCACTTTTTGAATTTGGAGGATACCTGGGTACCCTCCGGCTGCCCCCGAAAGGTAACCTGGGTTCCCTTCACTCTCCGGGGGTGCTCGATACATCGGCCCCAAGGAGCTCCTCAACGGGCCCTGCGGAGGCTATCGGGACGGCAAGTGCTAGGTGGACCCCGAGCGGGACTGCTCCTGGGTCCCAGATCTACCTCCGGCTGCAACGCCTGGGCCAGTTAGACAAGATGCAACAGGTCCACGCCCCCAAGGACCAGTCCCGGCGCAAGCACCCCCGGTCGGTGGCCAAGGCACTACCCATACCTACGGGCGTAGCTTAGGCCTGGCCGCTTCCTCCCGGGCAGCTTGACCCCTTACCTGGCAGGCTGCTACAACTTGTCCCCAGTTCACCTTCGGCGGTGAGCGTAGCCCAGTGGTCAAGGCGCCTGGCTGTGGCCCAGGATATCGAGGGTTCGAATCCCTCCGCTCACCCCAATGTTTTTCTAGGGTATAGCCCCAAAACAACTACCCGTGGGAGGAGGCCATGGCTGTCAAAGTCACCGAAAAGCAGGGCGGCAAGGTCTACACCGGCAAGTACGCCAGCGTCAAGGGCAGCGAGGTCAAGCTGTTCTCGGGTATCATGTCCGATAAGAAGGGAGGCTGGAGCGGCTGTGGCAAGTGCACTACTTTCCCCGCCGACACCGTGACCGTCTCCGCCGATAACCCCGCCGCGGAGCTGAAGAAGACGTAGGCTCTACTTCTCGACAATGCGCACCACTATGGTGTGATACCCCGTAGCCCCATCGGGCAGTGGCTCCATCTTCTCTGATAGCTGCAGTGCGCCAGTTTTGTCCATGGCCCTGACCTGGAGAGTGTAGTCGCCGGGGCCTGGTGGCGTCCATTCCTTTGTCCATAGCACCCAGGTATAGGGCGATAGGGCCTCTTTGACCTGTGCCCCGGTCCAGGTCTTGCCGTCATCGGTACTGACTTCCACCTGGGAGATCCCCCGGTTCCCGGAAAAGGCGATACCCCCGATTTGCCCAATCTCTCCAGATGCGTAGTTTCTATACCACTGAGGCACATCTATGCGGGACATGGTGTTGATTGCGGCCAGGTCGCTCCAGCCCCGTTGCTGCCAGTAGCCCTGATAGTCGTAGTCCACCAGCTCGATGCGGGTAAGCCACTTGACGTTCTTCATGCCGTAGATTCCTGGTACCAGTAGCCTCGACGGGAAACCATGGGTATCGGGAAGCGGGACGCCGTTCATCTCATAGGCAATGAGGACGCCCGGTTGTAGGGCGTCTAACAAGGTGATGCTGTCCGAGTAGCCGTCGTCGGCATGGAGTACCACCTTTCTTGCCGAAGTCTTGACGCCAGCCTCCTCCAGCAGATAGCTGAGCGGCAGGCCCTTCCACAGTGCATTGCCCATAAGGTCTCCCCCGACCTCATTGCTTATGCACTCCAGGGTGAGGTACTGGGTCACCGGGGGAATCGCCTGAAGCTCCTCATAGGTCAGCGTCAGGGGGCGTTCCACCAAGCCGTCCACGGTCAGCTTCCAGGTGGTGGGGTTGAGTGAGGGGTCAAAGAAGTTCTTGGATACGGTATAGAAAACCCCGTTGGGGGTGACCTCGGGAGGGAGCTTGTCCAGGAGCTGTGTGGCCTTTCTGCCTGACTGGACGGCCACCAGCCATGCGTACCTGCCCAGCCCGGCGGCCAGTACTAGTCCCAGGCTAACCAGTCCCAACCTCTGTACGAAGTGGCGTCTGGCCATGTTGGACAAGGGCTGAGGCTGGGGACTCTGGACCTGGCGACCGTAGGAGAGGCCCACCAGGACCATCCCGTAAGCTATACATGATGCCAGCCAGGAGAGGGGCAGCCCTGGCCCAGACCGCCCTCCCAATGTCCCCTTTTCGGCGACGGGGAGAAGGGTCCCCAGGGCCAGAGTCCAGAGCAGGGTGGAGAAGGACAGGCCATATAACCACCTCCAGACAGCATAGCCGCCTCTCCGGCCCCTTTGCTGAACAGGTACCCGGTGGAGGAGCCAGCCGTCCCCCCACAGCCAGAGGACACCCAGCACCCCCCCCAATGTGACCTGCACCATCACCAGCCCGGCTGCCAGCAGGGGCTTTGCCCATACGTCTAGCGTCTCGATGAAGAAGGAGAACACGCTCAGGGGGAGGATGGCGGTAACCGGGTCTATGAGTACCTCTGGGATAGAGGGTACACCCAGGCCCACCCGGAAAAGGGACATGACGCCAACCGAGACAAGGGCTGCGGCCAAGCCACTAAGGTATCCCCTCTTCACCATCTCATCTTCCCGAGTCTTTCTCTGCTGCCCCTCTCTATGGTCCAGCCAGTGCCATCGAGGAAAGGGATATTACGAACCCTCTCCCTAGGCAAGGTAGACCAAGCGCGAGAAGTCTGGCGTATAAGGCAGGTGCTGCGAGTACCTTTGAGGAGATTTATATGTAATGAATGTATTATAACAAACCAGCGGTAGGTATGGGGTGGGACACCAGGGCCCGGGGGGCCACAGGCCTACTGGGGGTCCAGAGCCTTGAGGTACGCTCGGAAGGCGGGTCCGATGTCCTCCCGGCGCAGGGCCAGCTCTACAGAGGCCTTTAGAAAGCCCAGGGGGGTGCCGGCATCGTAGCGGGTGCCTTCGAACTGGCGGGCATAGACGGCCTGCCATTCTAGAAGGCGGCGGAGCCCGTCGGTAAGCTGTATCTCTCCGCCCTTGCCTGGTGTGGTGTCGGCCAGGGCATCGAACACCTCAGGAGTGAGGACGTAGCGGCCCACTACTCCCAGGTCGGAGGGGGCCTCCTCGGGGTCCGGCTTCTCCACCAGTTCCTCCACTCGGTAGACCCTTTCTTCCACTGTCCGGGGCAGGATGACTCCGTAGCTGGAAAGGCTGTTGTGGGGCACCTGCTCTACAGCAAGCACACTGCAACGGAAGCGGTGATAGACATCTATGAGCTGGCTCAGGGCGGGAGTGGGGCCGGCGATGATATCGTCGGGCAGTAGCACAGCGAAGGGCTCGTTTCCCACCAAGTTGCGGGCAGTGAGCACGGCATGCCCCAGGCCCAGGGGTTCCTTCTGACGCACATAGCAGATGTCGGCCAGTTCAGAGATATGCTGGATGCTGGCCAGGAGCTTGGTCTCCCCGCGGGCTTCCAGGGATATCTCCAACTCCAGGGAGCGGTCGAAGTGGTCCTCGATGGCCCGCTTGCCCAGGGCAGTGACGATGATCAGTTGCTCGATGCCCGAGGCTACAGCTTCCTCCACCACGTACTGGATCATGGGCTTGTCCACCAGGGGCAGCATCTCCTTGGGCTGGGCCTTGGTGGCGGGGAGGAAGCGGGTCCCCCACCCGGCGGCAGTGATCACTGCCTTGCGGACCTGATTTCTAAGCTCCATGGCGGCTGCTGCCATTGTAAGACACGGGGGGACTAGGGGCAAGCGCCGCAGGGAGCGGTCCTTTTCGGGAGGGGCTTACTATGTTCGGCCCCCTTTGGTATCCTGGGGCTGGCAGGCGCTCCCGCTTTGCCTTGAATCAATGGCAGGCCCATGCTATCATTCCCTCTCTGGTAAGGTACATGTCGGAGAAAGATGCCACGGAAAAGGGGGTAGAGCGCACCCGCCAGGCCTGGTGGGGGCGGCTGGCCCGGGTATTTCGGGGAGGGGGCATCGATCCCTCCCTGTGGGAGGAGCTGGAGGCCGCCCTGCTCCTCGCCGATGTGGGGGTGGCTACCACTCAGCGCTTGATAGCCCAGGTACAGGGGGAGACCCAAGGGCGGGGCTTCAGCCAGCCGGAGCAGGTACGGCAGGCCCTGTTCCGGGCGATGGTGGAGAGCCTGCGGGAGGATGGGGCACAACCCGCCATCCCTGATTCCGGACCAGAGGCCATCCTGGTAGTGGGTGTCAACGGCGTAGGCAAGACCACCAGCATCGCCAAGCTGGCCCATTTCTATCAGCGGCAGGGACGGCGGGTCCTGCTGGCGGCCGCGGACACTTTTCGGGCGGCAGCAGTGGAGCAACTCCAGTCTTGGGGGCAGCGGTTGGGGGTGCCCGTCATTGCGCATCGCTCGGGGGCCGATCCGGGGGCTGTGGTCTACGACGCCATGCAGGCGGCCCAGGCCCGCGGGGTCCAGGTGCTTATCGCCGACACGGCAGGGCGGTTGCATACCAAGTCCAACCTGATGGAGGAGCTGAAGAAGGTCCGCAAGGTCATGGCCCGATGCGACCCCCAGGCCCCCCACCAGGTGCTGCTGGTCCTGGACGCCACTACTGGACAGAACGGCCTGAACCAGGCCCGGGCCTTTGCCCAGGCTATCGGTGTCACCGGGCTCTTCCTGGCTAAGCTGGATGCCACCGCTAAGGGGGGTATAGTGCTGGCCGTTTGCCAGGAGTTGCGTATCCCTGTGCTCTACCTGGGTACGGGCGAGGGAGTGGACGATCTAGCGCCCTTTGATGCCGAGGCCTTTGTCCGTGCCCTGCTGGCGCCAGGACCCTGAGGCTCCTGGGGTGGGGCCCATGCCGGCGGGCCCTGGGATAGCCGGGTGAGCGCGGCCCTTGCCTGGTGGCTGTGGGCGCAAGCCCTCGGCCTGGTAGCTTTCCCCATAGCATTTATCCTGTTCCGGCGCCTCTACGACCGGGGCTATGCCTTCTCCAAGATACTGGGCTTGCTGCTCTTGGCCTATGGGGTCTGGGCAGCGGGAACGAGCCGGGTGCTCCCCAGCAGCAGGCTAGCAGCCTGGGGCGTGCTGGCCATCGTGGGGGCCTTCTCCCTGGCCGTGGCCTGGTCCCAGCGGCAGGCGCTGGCAGAGTTCCTCCGCAAGCGCTACATGGCCCTGGTGGTGGCCGATGCCCTGTTGCTGGCCCTGTTTCTGGTGGGCCTGGCCCTGCGCTCCTTCGACCCCGGCGTGGGGCACACCGAGCAGCCCATGGACTTCGCCTTTCTCAATGCCCTGGCCCGGAGCCAGTCCTTCCCTCCCGAGGACCCCTGGCTCAGCGGCTATGCCATAAACTACTACTACTTTGGCTACCTCCTGTGGGCGGCCTTTGCCAAGCTCGTGGGAACCCCTACCAGCATAGCCTATAACCTGGCCCTGGCTACAACTATGGGCCTGGCTGCCAGCGGGGCCTTCGGCATTGTGTTTAACCTGGTACAAGGACACAGGGAGCAGGTGCGGGACCGGGCCCTGGGTTTTGGGGTGCTCGCGGCAGTCCTGGTCCTCCTCGCAGGCAATCTGGAAGGCCTGCTGGAGCTGGCCTACGCCCACGGTATGGGAGGCACGGGCTTCTGGAGCTGGCTGGGCATCAAGGGCCTCAGTGTCCCCTATCTCAGCCCCACCTGGTACCCCAGTGAGAGCTGGTGGTGGTGGAAGGCCACCAGGGTTATCGACACCCTGGCCAATGGCCAGAGCCTGGACTATACCATCACCGAGTTCCCCTTTTTCAGCTTTCTGCTGGGGGACTTGCATCCCCATGTGAGCGCCCTGCCCCTGGCCCTGCTTAGCCTGGGCCTTGCCCTGGAGGTGCTCCGGCAGCCCGGTGTCCTGGACTGGCGCTGGCCAGGCCAAAACCTGGGCCTGCTGGCGGTGAGCGCCCTGACCATAGGTGCCCTGGGCTTTGCCAATAGCTGGGACATGCCCACCTATGCAGCCCTGTGGCTCACCTGCCTGGGCCTCTGGGCCTATGCCACTTCCTCGTCTCAGCCCTGGTGGTGGCTGAGGGCTGCCGGTGTAGGAGGAGTGGTGCTGGTGGGGGCGCTCCTGCTCTATTTCCCTTTCTACAGGGGATTCTCGCCCCAGGCCAGCGGGGTCTGGCCCGTGCTGGGGCCCGCCACGCGCCCTGTCCACTATTTCGTTGCCTGGGGGCCTTTCCTGCTCCCCGTAGCCTACCTGGTGTTGAGCCAGGGGAGTCTGGCCCTCTCGCTGGGCAAGGGCACCCGAAGGCTGGCCCTGGCCCTTACTGTTACGCCCCTGGCCCTGTGGTCCGTGGTGGCCCTGGGGCTAACGGCATTTAGCGGCGAGCCAGGGCTCAATGAGGTGGTCTGGCGCTGGGCGAAGCTCCTGCCCCTGGCCCTGGTGCTGGCCGTGGCCCTGGCCGCTGCCGCTGGCTGCGGCAAGAGGGAAGGGGGCCTGGGGCAGGGGTCCTTTGCCCTGCTGCTGGTAGCCTTCGGTCTGGGCACGACCTATATCGCGGAGCTCTTCTATGTCCGGGACCTCTTTGGTAATCGCATGAATACGGTCTTCAAGCTGTACTATCAGGGCTGGCTGATGCTGGCCCTGGGAGCGGCCTACGGCCTTCACCGTTGGGGCTGGCCTCCGGGCGGGCTCCAAGGGGCTGGGTGGAGGGATAAGCTAGGGTGGGGTGGGAGGCTGGCCTGGGGCCTGGCCGTGGTCCTGGCCCTGGGGGGCGGGGTCTACCCGGTGGCGGCCTTTGCCTCCCGGCAGGCGACCAGCCCAGCCGGTTTCAATTTAGATGCGCTGGCTCCCGTAGCGGCGTCCCGTCCCGGGGAGTACGCTGCCGTGGGATGGCTCCTGGAGCGCCCAGGCTCCCCAGTGGTGCTGGAGGCAGTAGGCGATAGCTATAGTCGCTACGGACGTGTGTCATCGATGACGGGACTGCCCACGGTCCTGGGCTGGCCGGGCCATGAGCACCAGTGGCGCGGCAGCACCCTTCCTTTCGAGGGCCGCCAGGCGGATGTGGACGAGGCCTACCGGAGCCAGGACGCCCCCCGGGTGCTGGCCCTCTTGCATAGGTATCAGGTAGACTACGTCTACGTTGGTGACCTGGAGCTTGCTCGCTATGGTCCGCTCCTGGACAAGTTCCGGGAGATGTTGCCCGTGGCCTTTTCTGCTCCGGGAGTGACTATCTATGAGGTGCCGAAATGATGCCAGCCCCCGCCGCCAATCAGGGTGAAGCTCCGAGCCAGGCTGTCTCCGCCGGGGCACGCCCAGGAGTAGCCCGCTGGGAGGTGTCCGCCTACATCCTCATTGTGCTGGTGGCTGCCGCCTTGAGGCTCTGGGACCTGGGGGGCAGGGCCTTCCAGTATGACGAAAGCCTCCACGCCTGGTCGGCCTGGAATATTTACCGCCACTGGAGCTATCAGCATAGCCCCATGATGCACGGCCCCTTCCAGTTCTATGGCACGGCGCTGATGTTCTTCCTCTTTGGAGACAGCGATTTCGCCGCCCGCCTGCTCTACGCCCTCTTCGGCACTGCCCTGGTGGGCATGCCCTTTCTGCTGAGGCGGGAGCTGGGAAGGGGCGGTGCCCTGTGTGCCAGCGTCCTCATTGCCATCTCCCCCATGCTCCTCTACTACAGCCGCTTTGCCCGCAACGAAGCCCTTATCTCCGTGTGGAACCTCTCCCTGGCCATCTGCCTGTGGCGGTACCTGGAGGAGCGCCGTCCTCGCTATCTCTACCTGGGGGCGCTGTTCCTCAGTCTGGCCTTCGCCACCAAAGAGACCGCCTACATCACCACCGCCATCTTTGGCAGCTTCCTGTTACTTATGGGAGGCTGGGACCTGTTGCGCTGGGTGCGGCACGGCTTCCGCGGCGTTGCCCTACCGCCGGCCGCGGACTTCTTCCTGATGATGCTCTCCCTGACCCTGCCCTTCGCAGCGGCGGCGACCACGCTGCCTGCCCGCTGGCTGGGCCTGGACCTGGCCCGGCCCATCGGGGCCGCCGGCGTCATCGACGCCCAGGTGGGCGGAGCCCTGGTAGTCGCCCTGGTGTTTTTCGGCCTGGCGGCAGCCCTGGGCCTGGCCTGGCACCGGAGGCACTGGCTGCGCTGCTTTGCCATTTTCTACGGCGTGACCGTGGTGCTTTACACTTCCTTCTTTAGCTGGCTTCCCGGCTTTGGCAGTGGGGTATGGGGTGGTCTGGAC
>JACPQK010000071.1 GCA_016190535.1 Chloroflexota bacterium
CGCTCATCCTGAGCCTTGTCGAAGGACATGAGCGGGACTTTCCCTCCGCTCGTATGGTTCGACAGGCTCACCACGAGCGGAGAATCGTGACGCCCTTTTTCGCAACCAAGCGCTGGGCTTAGTCGCAGAAACAGGCCTACCAATATTCTCCTCTCCCCTGGAGAGGGCATCAAAGCCTGCCCCTGTAATCACCAGGATGAAAGCGCCGTATCGACCTCATCTCCAGGCACCCTCCCTCCAGGGGACCCCGATGTATCGGGGCCCGGCCGCTGCGGTCGGGTTAGGAAACCCGACCTACAGATTCAATCGCTTTTCTTGGGAGGGGAGGGCGACTTGCGGGCTTGCCCCCTCTCGAGTAGAATGGGGCCTCTTACCCGTCTATAGTGTAGGTATAGGCACCGCACATTAGACCGGAGTCGCCGCTGACTCGCTGTAGGACAGGGACACGCAATGGACACCGGCCTCAGGGTAGCCACAGTGGGGGGAGGGCCAGCAGGCAGCCTGTTCGCCCTCTTCCTGGCCAAGTACGCCCGGGAGCAAGGGCTAGCCCTGGAGGTAGACATCTACGAGCCCAGGGACTTTGCCCACGCAGGCCCTCCAGGCTGCAACCGCTGCGCTGGCATCCTCTCAGGGAGATTCCTCGACAATATTCGGGAACTGGGCCTGAACATACCCCAGACTGTGGTCCAGAGCCGGATAAACACCTATAGCGTCATCAGTCCCTTTGGCACCATTGAGGTAGCCAACCCTGAGCCGGACAGGGAGATCTTCAGCATCTACCGGGGAGGGGGGCCCCTGCGGGCACCTATTCCAGGGGAACAGAGCTTCGACCTCTTCCTGCTGGAGGAGGCCCGGCGGCGAGGGGCCCGCTGTCTCCGCCGCCGGGTGAAGGAGATACGGCTCCATCCCCAGCCCGCTGTGCTCTCCGCAGAGGGGTGGGAAGCCTATGACCTGGTGGCTCTGTGCACCGGGGTGAACTCGCCGCCGATCCCTATCGAAGGCGTGCCTTACAGCCGGCCGCCCACCCTGCGCATGTCCCAGGACGAGCTTATGGCCCGGCCAGAGGACGTGGCTAACCACTTCGGACACCGGGTCAAGGTATTTATCCTTCCTTCCTCACCCCTGATCTTCGGCACTCTGGTGCCCAAGGGGAGCCGGATCAACGTGTCCCTGCTGGGGGAGGGGGGGCCGCCCTCCGTGTCCGATTTCCTGGCCCATCCCCTGGTGGCCAGGGAGTTGCCTTTC
Organism: Chloroflexota bacterium; assembly: GCA_016190535.1. Next base: position 1,246 of record JACPQK010000071.1, read on the forward strand.
CCCTACCGGAGGGTGTGTGGCTGTAGACCTTTAATCTCTGTAGGAAGGGCCCTCCACCCCTACGCCGATGGTTTTGTGGCTGTGGGAGATTCCAGTGTAACCCACCTCTATAAGGACGGCATAGGCTCAGCCCTGCTCACCGCCCGGCAGGCTGCCCGTACCGCCGTCTATCGCGGGGTCTCCGCCCAGAGCTTTCACCGCCACTATGCGCCCTTCCTGGCCTCCCTCCAGCGGGACAACGCCTACGGTCGCCTGCTCTTTGGGACGCACCAGATGCTCAAGCGCAGGTCCGCCTTCTTCCTGGCCCACGGCGAGCTGGCCCGCCAGGAGCGGCAGACCGCCGCCCGCCACCGTCCCTTCAACCAGGTGCTGTGGGACCTGTTTACCGGCAGCCACAGCTACAGCCATATCCTGCGGATGGGCCTGGCCCCTAGCTTCTTCGTCCGCCTGCTGGCGCAGGCCGCAGCCAAGGGGTGGAGGCCTGCTTCCTCGGAGCATCCGGTACGCATCGTGGTGGCGGGGGGCGGCTTCGGCGGGGTCTATACAGTGCTACGCCTGGAAAAGGCCCTGGGCCAGATGCCCGGTGTGGAGATCATCCTGGTGAGCCGGGAGAACTTCTTCCTCTTTCTGCCCCTGCTCCATGAGGTAGCCACGGGCGGCATCGAGACCAGACATATCTCTCTGCCCATCCGGGCCCTGCGGGGTCGCCGCCATTTCCGTTTCCTCAGCGCTGAGCTGCTCTCTGTTGACCTGCACCGGAAGCACCTGGTCACCGACCAGGGCGAGATCGACTATGACTACCTGGTGTTGGCCCTGGGCGGAGTACCGGATACCGGGGATGCTACCGGTGCCGGCCACACCATCACCCTGAAGACGCTCTACGACGGCATATACCTGCGCAACCACATCATCCAGCTCCTGGAGGCAGCGGATAGCAATCCTCACCGGCAAGAGGAGCTCCTTACCTTAGCCGTGGTAGGCGGCGGCGCCGTGGGCGTTCAGCTGGTGGCGGAGATGCGGGACTTCATCTTCCGTTCCCTGATCACCAAATACTCCAACGTAGACCCCTCGCGTATCAAGCTCCTGCTGGTCAACCCCGAACTCCGTTTGCTGGAGGATATGGACCCGAAGATCGCCTCGTACTCCCTGGCGCTCCTGCGCAAGAAAGACATTAAGGTGCGGTTGGGGTCCAGGGTGACCAGGGTATGGGATGGGGCCATGGAACTGGATGGCAGGGAGACCATCCCTACGCAGACGGTGGTGTGGGCAGGCGGCATCCGGGCCAACCCTGTGGTGGCGAGCTTGCCTGTAGGTAAGGACGAAGAGGGAAGGGTGATAGTGGATCGCTACCTGGGGGTCCCTGGTTTCCCCGGAGTGTATGCCCTGGGGGACAACGCCCACTTCGCCAACTCTGCCAGCGGTAAACCACTGCCCGCCCGGGCCCACATCGCTGTGCGGCAGCCGCCCACAGTGGTCCACAACATCGCGGCTGACCTCACGGGAGGTAGAAGGAAACCCTTTGCCACACCCTGGATGGCAGATATAGTCTCCCTGGGCTCCCATTCCGCCGCCTTCAAGGTGTTCGGGCTGAGGATCTATGGTTTTCCCGCCCGCGCACTCTGGCTGGCATCCTACCTGGCCCTGCTGCCCCGCAACTACAACCGGGTGCGGGTGGTCGTGGACTGGCTCCTTTCCTTGTTCTTCGGCCGGGACACTACCCTGCTCCGGCTATCTACCCCCTGGCTGCCCAGCCGCGCTACTGGAGCCGGCCCTGGGGAACGGCCCAGCCCACCCCCCACAGCGGACAAAACGATCACCCCCTCTCCCCCTGGGAGAGGGCCAGGGTGAGGGTAAGCGATGGGCCGGCCCGGCGCAGCCCCCACAGCTTAGTCCTCTACTGCCAGGGGAGAGGACTGCTGGCCCCCCCGACGGGGGAGGAAAAAGTATGGGCGTTTTGCCTGGACCAAATCCCCCTACTCCAGGTCCCGCCTCCGCTCCTCGAACTCGGCCTTGCTGATCTCACCCCGGGCGTAGCGCTTCTTCAGGATGTCCAGGGCAGACTCCCCCCGGGAGGGAGGGGGCTGCCC
>JACPQK010000072.1 GCA_016190535.1 Chloroflexota bacterium
CCCTTGACGGGAGAGGCCAGGTGAGGGTGAAATTGAAGCTACCCCTCACCTTAATCCTCTCCTGCAAGGGGAGAGGAAATTGTACAGGCAACTATGCAACGAAGTACTGGTGTCCTCCGAGATAAGCGTACGAACTGTCATGCGAGGACTCAGGAGCCTGTGGTGAGGACCTCGAGCCATCGTGCCTCGCAATGACATTGGTGGCGAACTGCGCAGTTGCCACACCAGTTTCTGCTGGCAGAAGTCCCTACCATGAGGCGGCGCTCGGCGGGCTGAGTCAGCTCTGGGTTGGCATAGCGGGATGGGCTTCGGTAGTCGCCACCACCCGGCCGTGGTCCAGGCGAACGACCCGCTGGGACAGGCTGGCCACCTGGGGGTCGTGGGTCACCATGATCACCGTACGGCCCCGCCCGTGAAGCTGTTGGAATAGCCCGAGGACCAGGTCCTCGTTGGCCTTGTCCAGGTTGCCCGTGGGCTCGTCGGCCAGCAGGAGCTTGGGATCGTTGATCAACGCCCGGGCAATGCATACGCGCTGCTGCTCCCCTCCGGAGAGCTGGGCAGGAAGGTGGCGCAGCCGATGGCCCAAGCCTACCTCCTCCAGGGCCCGCCGGGCCTCGGCCTCATCGGCCACGCTATGGAAATACTGGGCCAGCATCACGTTCTCCAGGGCCGTGAGGTAAGGCACAAGATAGAACTGCTGGAAGATCAGCCCCACCGTCTCCCGGCGAAAACGGGTGAGCTCCCGGCCGGCTAACTGGCTGACCTCCGTGCCGGCTACCCAGAGCCTGCCCTCCGAAGGCCGGTCCAGGCAGCTCACGAGATTGAGCAGGGTGGTCTTGCCCGAGCCCGAGGGCCCCATGATGGCTACCCACTCCCCCGGGGTGACCACCAGGTCCACGTGGTCCAGGGCGCACGTTTGCCCGTTGTAGTACTTAGTGAGTCCCTGAGCCAATACTATGTCTTCCATAGATCACTCCCCCCTTAGAGTGCGGGCGGCCTCGATATTCACCGCCCGGCGGATGGGCAGCAGGCTGGCCAGCAGGGAGACCGCCAGAGCTACGGCCACAGTCAGGGGCAGTGCCCACGGGGACAGGGGTAGGCTGGACCCGAAGACACTGCGGCCGATGGCCTGGGCTACCCCACTGCCCAGCCCGAACCCAGCCAACCCACCCACCGCGCCGATAACCAGGGCCTCCAGGCTAAACAGCAGGCCTATCCGTATAGAGCTAGCCCCCAGGGCCTTCATGAGGCCTACCTCCGGCGTGCGCTCCAGCACCGTAGTAGCCATGGTGCTGAATACCGCGAGGCCAGACGCTGCGAGCACCAGGAGGGCTACCAGCGCCATGAGCCCCCGCACTTTGGTCACTACCGCCCTCTCTGCCGAGGCCACCTGGCTTACTATCCGGGCCTGGGCGCTGGGCAGGGCCGCCTCCAGTTCCCGAACGGTGGCCTCCAGGGCGGACTGTCCCCCCTCAGCCCGGACCAAGACCAGGTCCAGGCCGGAGCGTCCCAGGAGGGCCTGGGCTGCCTCCAGGGACATGACTAGCTGGCTCTCCTCGGAGGCTCCGGTATACAGGATGCCGCTGACCTGGAAGGTGAGGGGGCCTCCCGACCCTTCTACAGGCAGGGCCTGCCCCACTGCCAGCCCCAGTTTCTTCAAGGCGTCCGCCCCGACCAGGATATGGTCTGGCCCCTCGGGCCAGTCCCCCTCCACCCGCCACCAGGGGCTGAGCTCCCTGGCCCCCTGGAGTTCGGTGCCCGCCACTACTATGCTGGGCCTTCCCGGCAGGTCGGGCAAGCGGGCCATCCCGTAGACGAAGGGGGCGTAGGCTGCCACCGCTGCCGGAGGAGTAGTTTTCAGCCAGCTCAGGGCCTCGGGGCCGAGCTGGGCTACCTCGGTCACCGTGCCCATACCCAGACCGGCCAGGCCCACAGGGCTGGTCACCGCCCGGGGCGTGAGCATGATATTGGCCCCGTAGCTCCTTAGCTCCTGTCGGGTCTGCTGCCCCAGGGCCAGGGAGAGTATGGCCAGGGCGGACACCAGCAATGCCCCCAGGGCCACCGCCGCTGTCGCCACCGCTACTCGCAGCCTGCGGCGGGCCAGGGACTTGGTGACCAGTCGGAGCAACATGTCAGTTGTTCCTCAGGGCATGTACCGGGGGAGTGCCTATTGCCTGCCGTAGCGGCCCCAGGCTGCCCAAGAAGGCCACAGCCCACGCCAGCAGTAGCACCAGGGGGAGCAGCTCCATATCTACCGGCAGCCCCCGGCCAAAGACCCATACTCCCAGGAGCCGGGCCAGCACCAGGCCCAGGCCGTAGCCCAGCAGCCCCCCCAGCAGCCCCAGGGCACCGGCCTCCGCCAGGAAGAGGGCGGCCACCTGGCCATTGTCGGCCCCGATGGCTTTCATGATGGCGATCTCCCGGCGGCGCTCCAGCACCAGGGTGGTCATGGTGGTCATTACCGCCAGGCTCGAGGCGGCCAGGGCCACCACGGTGATAATAAGGGCCATAAACTGGATGCGGCTGGCGAAGGCCGCCTCCGCCTGGGAGACCTGGAGGATAGGCTGGGCCTGGGCACCAGGCAGGGCCTCCTCTATCTGGCGGAGCACGGCCCCCATGATGGGGCTGCAATACCATACCTCATACTGCTCCGGTGTCATCTCCTCCGGGGACTTGCCCCGCAGGTCCTGGGCCAGCTTCTCTTCGGGTAGCACCAGGGCGCTCACCAGCACCCGGGATGTCCCCCGTTCCAGGCCGGCCATCCCCTGAGCCAACTCCAGGGGTACAAATACCTGCTGCTCTTCCAAACCGCCGGTATGCAGGAGGCCCGCCACCTCCAGGGTCCGGGCCTGGCCGAGATACTCCACCACGAGCCTGTCCCCGGGCTTCAGCCCCAGCTTTTTGGCTACAGCGGAGCCCACCAGAGCCTGCCCTGAGCTCGTCGAAGGGGCCTGAGTAGCAGCGCTATCCCCATCAACGGAGTCCGCAGGCCACTGGCCCTCCACCCGCCACCAGGGGGAGATGCCCCTCACTCCCGCGGTGAACTCCTGGGACGCCCCGACGGCGGCCGTCTGGTCCACAGTGGTGCTCACCTGGGTGCCCCGGGACAGGGTGAAGCGGCGCTCGAACCAGGTGCCCGTAATCACTGTGGCCTCCCCCTGAACATTGGCCACTAGATTGAGGAAGGGGGCAAAGCCCCGGATGTTGTTGCGCCAGAAGATGGTCTTGAGCTTCACTAGCTCCTTCTCGTCCAGCAAGGGCTGCTGTGTTGGAGGAGTGTAGCTTATGCCCCCGATCTCCAGGCGCACCTCTTCCGAGTGGGGGGTCACCAGTATGTTAGCGCCGTAGGCCCTGAGCTCCTGGCTGATCCTTTCCAGCACGCTGGTAGATAGGCTGAGCAGGGCAGTGGCCAGGGCCGAGGCCAGCAGGATAGACAGCAGGGCCAGGGCCACCCGCCGTCGCCGTCTGCCCAGGGCCTCCCGCAGGATACGGAAGAGCATCTCTTACCGGAAGATGGCCGTCGCCCTGGCCAGCTCCGTCTCAGGTATTACCACATCCCCGTCCTCCAGGGTGGAGGCCAGGGGTAGGGGGTTGCAGCCACCCCCCATGCCCAGGGTGGGCATGTAGATGGGCGCATTGCACCGCTTGCAGACGGCGTGGTCCCCCTCCTGCATGTAGCCCATGGTGCCACAGATAGCGCAGGCGTCCAGGGCCGTGGGCACGGAACCGTCCTCCAGGCGGGCCACCAGGAAGCGCACCGTAACCCCCTCAGAGGTATAAGCGTACTTGTGGAGGCTGCCTACCTCCAGCGAACTCAGGGGAATATGCACCTCTCCCTGGTGTGCCACCACCTCTAGGGGCACGGGATCATAGGGGCCTCTGGCCAGGGCCGTAGTGCCCATGGCCCCCAGCACAGCCAGGGCCACCAGGGAGAGGGCTATCCGCCAGGTCACCTCCTGACGCCGGGCGGCCTGTAGCTTCCTCCGCTCTACCCCGGTAGTCGCCTCAGCCGGAGCTGTCTTCTCAGCACCCCAGTCCCAGAGCACCAGCAGCAGGGGCAAGGCCAACAAGGCCATCATGATGATGGTGGAGGTGCGGTCCCGGACGAAGTAGCCCAGCACCTGCATCACCCCACCCGTCATCGGGAGTGCTCCCACCTCAGCGAACTCGTGGATGCCCCCGGCCAGCAGTTTGGCTGCCAGCACCAGGAGGACCACGGTGGTCACGGTGAAAAAACGCCCCAGGTTGATGCGCAGGCTGCCCCGGATAAGGGACCAGGCAAAGAGCACCGCCATCCCCAGCCCCAGGGTGCCGCCGGTGAGGCTGAGCAGGTCGAAGCGGCCCAGGGTAGCCGCCATGAGGAAGAGGACGGTCTCGGCCCCCTCGCGGAACACCATGAAGAAAGTGAACAGGAACAGGCCCAGGCCAGGACCCCGGCCCGAACTCCCTGTGGCCAGGGCCTCCAGCCGGCTCTCCATGCGGCGGCGCAGGTCCCGGGCAGTGCGGGCCACCCAGACCACCATGCTGGCCACAAACAGGCCGCCCACGGTAAGCAGGGCCCCCTCCAGGTACTCGTTCTCCGGGTCAATGCCCTTTACCTGAAAGACGGCCCCCAGGGCCAGGCTGGCTACTATAGCCACCCCCAGGCCCCAGTAGACGTAAGGCCGGAGCGTCTGCCTGCCCGTCTTGGCCAAGTAGGCCAGGATGATACCCACCACTAGGGCTGCCTCGATCCCCTCCCGAAGGGTGATGACTAACGCCTCTCCCAAGGGAAACCTCCCGAGCCATAGATGTTGATAACAGCCATATGCAATAATAGGCCCATGACCGTGTTCATCATATTTGCTAATACAGGTTCATGCAAAACAATCTCATTTTATGTGTTATACAGACTCTGTCAAGGGCTACGGATAATCTGTCAAGAAGGGGGAGGGGTGCGTTTTATGCCTAATCGGACTAGGCGTTGTTGCTAATTAGTTGCAGCGAGCCTACGCTGGGGAAAGGCCCAGCAGGGCCGAGGCGGTGACACCCTCCAGGGTATCTACCACCCCGTCTGCCTCCGACAGCCGCTCTGGAGAATGGGTGGTAGCCACGGCCAGGCAGCGCATGCCGGCCGCCAGGGCCGCCTGGATGCCTGCCGGGGCGTCTTCTATCACCAGGCACGCGTGGGGAGCTACCTCCAAGAGATGGGCCGCTTTCAAGAACCCCTCCGGGTGCGGCTTGCCCTGGGTTACGTCCTCCCCTGCCACAGTAGCGCGGAAGTAGGGGGCGATCCCCAGA
>JACPQK010000011.1 GCA_016190535.1 Chloroflexota bacterium
GGGTAAGGGCGTCCCTGCTCCAACTCATGCAGCAGGAGGTGCGCCGCACCTTCGAACGTGCTCTGGGTAGCTCCAGCGAGTCCCTGCTGGACAGTGTCCTCAAGAGGACTGGCAGCGCTGCCGAGCCGCGGTACCAGGGGGGGCATGGCGGAATGCCTGAGGACGGGGAGCCGACGCCGCAGTACCGGCCAGCCCTCCGGCAGGCGATGGACCCCGATGCTATGCTGGCCCACCGGAAACCGTCCTCGGCCCTGCTCGAAAGAGAAGAGCCTACCCTCTATCGAGGGACTTCCCGCCCGGGCACCGCTGCCCTGGCCGAGCCTCAGCCTGAGGCTGTTATCCAGGCGCTGGCGGTGGTGGAAGCCCTGGACAAGGGTACGGCCAGGCCTGAGGCCTCCGGCCCGTCCGCAGAGGATGAGGTATACGAGGGTAATGTGCGACTCAGCGTGCAGGCCACGGGCGGCATGCGCGAGGTCGTCCATTTTGTAGATGGGCTGCGGGAGAAGCCCCACTTTCGCCTCTTCCAACTGGTGGGCAGCCGCAAAGAGGCAGCCGACATCCTGCTGGGCCTGCGGGAACCCATGCCTCTCAAGAGGCTGCTGCGGCAGATGCCTGGGGTATCTCAGGTAGCGGCACCTGCCGGGCGCAGCCCTGCCGGGGTTGAGCCCCTGATCTCGGTCCGGCTGGGGGACGCGTCCGCCAGCGCCCTGCTAAGCTAGCAGGGCGCTGCCCCAACCCCCCTGGCCTTGTCAGGACCTGCCTTCCGGCCCTTGAGTAATCTGAGGAAGATGACGTTGTTACCCTGGGGTGAGGGGTATGCCCGGTAGCGCGCCAACACCGGACTATGGACAGGAGGCTCCTGAGGTGACCGGTCCCGTAGACCTGCCGGTCGGCACAACGCCCTCTGAAACGCCTCCGGAGAGGCCGAGGTCCCCGCCATTCTCCTTGGCCCGGATGCTCGTAGAAGCGGGCATGGCTCCTGCCGAGCTGGTGGCCAAGGCCCAGGATGCCGCTCAGCGGGAGAGTCTGCCGCTGGCACGGGTGCTGGTCCGGGACGGCACTGTCTTGTCCCGGGACCTGGCGGCCATCACTGCTCTCCACCTGGGGCTGACCATGGTGGAGCTGAGGAACCACACTATTGACCCTCAGGCGTTAGCCCGCCTCCCCGAGGAGGTAGCCCGCAAGTATATGGTTGTGCCCATAGCCAAGAGCAATGGCCGTCTGACCCTGGCCATGACCGACCCTACCGACCTGCAGCTCCTCCAGGACCTGGCCGTCCTCACTGAGTGCACCATCGAACCGGCTATAGCCACACCTGAGGACATCCAGGAGCACCTGGACATCTCCTACCGGTGGGCGAAAAAGCTCGCCGAAGGCGCTGCCGAGGAGGCCGGGGCTCCCGGTGGCCACTTCGGGGCCAGGCTGCTGGGCCATACCCAGCCCACGGAGGTCATCGACCTGTTGCTGCGCCAGGCCCTCCAGGACCGGGCTTCTGATGTCCACATCGAAGCCACGGAGTCCCGCCTTCGCATTCGGTTCCGCATCGACGGGATCCTCCACGATGTGGCGGGGCTGCCCCTGGAGATGCACCCCATGATTATCTCCCGGCTGAAGATCATGTCCAGCATGAATATTGCAGAGCGCCGGCGCCCCCAGGACGGCCACTTCGCGGTGGAGGTGCAGAGCCGCAAGGTGGATGTGCGGGTGGCGGTGAGCAACACCGTAAACGGGGAGATGGCTGTGCTGCGGCTCCTGGACAAACAGTTCACCCTGCTGGGGCTGGACCAGCTAGGCCTGAGCACCGACTGCCTGGGGAAGTACCGCCGCCTGATGCGGCTCCCCTATGGGATGATCGTGGTCTGTGGCCCCACGGGCTCCGGGAAGAGCACCACCCTCTACGCCTCCGTCCTCCAGGTGGACCGGATGGAGCACAACGTGATCTCCCTGGAGGACCCGGTAGAGTACCACATCACCGATGTCAACCAGATGCAGGTCCACGCCGCTGCCGGCGTCACCTTCGCCACACAGCTCCGCAGTGTTCTCCGCCTGGATCCTAACGTGATCCTGGTGGGGGAAATTCGGGACCAGGAGACTGCGGACATTGCCACGCAGGCGGCGCTCACCGGTCACCTGGTGCTCACCTCCCTGCATGCCAACGACTCGGTCTCGGCGCTGCTGCGCCTTCGGGACCTGGGGGTGGCACCCTACCTTTTGACCTCCTCGGTGGCCGGTATCGTAGCGCAGCGCATGGTGAGGGTGGTATGTCGTGGCTGTCAGACGCGGGTGAAGCGCCCTCTGGTCGAGCAAGAAGCCTTTGCGGCGGAGTTGGATGAGCGCCGGGAGCAGTTTGTCTACGGCGCTGGCTGCAACTTGTGCGCCCAGACGGGCTATCACGGCCGGACCGGGGTCTTCGAGGTCCTCACCATGTCCGATGCCCTGCGCCAGCTATTCCTGGAGGATGCCCCCAGGCACAAGTTGTGGGAGCAGGCGCTGGCCGAGGGCATGGTCCCCTTGCGCCGGGATGGCATGCTGAAAGTGAAGCTAGGCATTACCACACCCTACGAGGTCATGCGGGTGCTGTTCAGCCTGGACTACTAGGTAGGCCGTGAAGTTCAGCTACGTTGCCTATAACCACAGAGAGGGACTGGTAAGGGGCCACGTCGAGGCCCGCAACCGGGAGGAAGCGCTGCTCGCCGTAAGGCGATGGGGCCACCGGCCTCTGCAGGTGGCCCTACCCCGGCGGATCCCGGGCCTGCACTCCCTGCTTGCCGGCCTCACCCGGGTGGGAGCGGGAGAGCTGGTCCGCTTCTCCCGGCAACTGGCGACAATATTGACCAGTGGCGGCAACCTGATGCATGCCCTGGAGATGCTTCAGGCCGAGAGCCGCAACAAGGTGATGCGCCGCACTCTAGCGGCCATCCGGCAGACCCTGGACGAAGGGGGAAGCCTGTCTTCCGCTTTGAAGGCGCATCCCCTGGTCTTCAACCCTCTCTTCGTCTGTGTGGTGGAAGTGGGAGAGTATACCGGCCGGCTGGGCCCCGCCCTGGAACACATGGCGGAGATCCTGGGCAAGGAGCACGAGGTCAAGCAGAAGGCCATACGTACCCTCATGTATCCCCTGGGGGTTATCGGCCTGTCCCTGGTTACCCTGGCCGTGCTGATGATAGTGGCCATGCCGCCCCTGCTCAACACATTCCGCCAGGCAGGGGCAGACATCCCCACTATGACCCGGGTGGCCGTGGCCCTCTTCGGCGCCCTGAGGGAAAACCTCTTCAACATACTCCTGGGCGTGCTTCTTGCCGGGGTGGGATTTGCCTTGCTCCGAAGGGTCCCCCGGGCCAGGTACTGGCTGGACGCCACCCAGGCCAGAGCGCCGGTGCTGGGACCCTTCATCGTATCGGTCGAGTTGTCCCGGTTCTGCCGTACCGTGGCTATGCTGCTGGAGGCCGAGGTAGCCCTGGCCACAGCGCTGGAGCTGGGCGTGGCCGGCTGCCGGAACGTGGTCCTGAAGCGGGCCTTCGCTGAGGCCCACTATAGCCTCCTGGGAGGCCATCCCCTCACCGAGGCTCTCAAGAGGCATCCTATTGTCCCCTCTCTGTTCGTGGAGATGGTGACCATCGGCGAGGAGAGTAACTCCCTGCGGCGCACCATGGGAGATGCTGCTGACGCCTATCAGAAGCAGTTCGAAGAGGGGCTGGCCAGCCTAATAGGCATCATGGAGCCCGTCTCCACGGTGGCGGTAGGGGCCATCGTCGCCTTTATCGCCTTGTCCATGTTCATGCCTATCTACTCGGGGCTGGACGCCATCAAGTAGCCTTGTCAGGACCTCCATGAGGCGGGATGTTCACAGACCGGTAACCGCTCTCCAGCGCCTCAAGCCCTGGAGCATGGCGGCGGCCCTGGTAGGCGTTGCCCTCCTGGGCTACTACGTGTTCCTGGGACTAGGCTACACGGGCACCTCGCGGCAGGCCGCCGCCATGAGGCATCGTCTCCAGGAGCTTTCCCCGGCGGACAGCTCCCAACCGCCCGATGAGGGTGCTCTGGAGGGTGAGCTACAAGCCCAGGAGGACCGGCTGGCCAGGCTCCGTGCTCTCTTCTCCTATCCCGGAAACGGCGATCCCATGGCGCTGATTACGGAGACGGCCAGGGAGACGCCCATAGCTCTGACCTCGGTGGCCCTGAGCGACCTCCAGGCCAAGACCCAGGAAGGAATCCGCTTTCAGACCCAGACAGCGACTCTTACCTTTCAGGGGACCGAGACAGAGGTGAGACGGTTCGCCGCAGCCCTCAGCAGGAAGATGCCGGCCACTTCCATAGCTAGCATCCGCTTTTCTAACCAGGGGGGCTCTTCCTCCGCTCATATCCAGCTAATGTTCTACCTCTCGCCGGAGCCTGTGCCTACAAAGACGCCCAAGCCCACGCCCCGGCAGGAGGGTTGAGCAGGTGTCACGGTCACCTCCGGTAAACGCGGTAGAGCCGGGCAACGGCACCCAGGCCGCAGCCTTGCCGGCTGACTCCGGCAGGCCCTCTCTGCTTAGCAGGTTCAAGCAGATGAACCCAGCCCGGAGAGGGCGGCTGGTGACCCTGAGCCTGGACGATGGCCGGGTCCGGGTGGTCGCCTTCAAGCGGCGGCGCGTGGTGGCCTGGTGGACGGCCAATCTCGATGGCAGGCCCAGTATCGAGACAGAGACCTTCGCCGCTCAAGACGGGGAGGGCCTTCAGCGCCTGCTCCCTTTCCTGGGCGACCTGCAAATCCCCCCCGGCCGCATAGTTACTGACCTGCCCCTGATGGCCCCCCTGCTGAGGCGGCTCCGCTTGCCTAAAATAGGACGCCGCTATCTGGAGCAGGTGGTGGTCTCGGAGATGCTGGAGGGCATCCCCCTCCCCCCGGAGGATGTGGACGTTGCCTGGCAGGTAACAGCCAAGAGCGGCCTGGGGCGGGATGTGCTGGCCATGGCCATGGCCAGGAAAACCCTGGACAGCCACATAGGGTCCCTGCGACAGGTGGGGATGCAGCCGGGGGGTGCTTATCCCCGGGCGTTGGCCCTGGCCCTGGCATGTCCCCAGGCCGATGCGGTCCTCATCCACCTGGGGCCATCCCTGGCCGAAATCGTGCTGGTACGGCAGCGCACGCCCCTGGCTGTGTACCAGATGGCACTGGCCACCGAGGGAAAGGAGCTGAAAGAGCTCGCCCGGGCCCTCGCCTGGACTGTGCGGATGGTGGCTGGCTACCGGCGTCCTCTGGACTCCGCAGTGAGTGAACTTCCCCTGCCGGTGGTCTTCACCGGTCTCGTCAAGAACCACGCCGCGCTGGTGGAGGCCCTCCCCGGGGCCCTGGACTGGGAGATAGCGCCCTTCGCCCCATCCTTTGAATACCCCGCAGGCTTTGACCGGGAGGAGTATGCGGTGAACCTGGGACTGGCCCTGGCTGACTCAGCCCGGGGCCGGAGCCGCACCAGGCCGCGCCGGGGGCCAGCCACCGCTCTCAACGTGATGCCAGCCCGGCACCTGCCCAAGCCGTTGCCGGTGACGCCCATCGCCGTTTTCCTGGCTCTAACGCTGTTTGCCATCACTGCTTTCAACTTGGGACAGCACGTGGACGAGCTCCGTGCGGAATCGGCGGCCCTCTCGGTACTCCTGGAGTCCCAAGAGCGGCAGGAGCGACAGCAAAGGCTAGCCTCGTTGCGTGCCACTGTCCTGGAGAGGAGTATCCAGGCGACGGCAGGGACGGCCCAGGCCCTGGGATCTCAGGTGGAGGGGCTGCAGGGAGATACGCAGGTGCTATTGGACAGGCTGGGGACTGTGGCCAGCAGTGCAGCCTCGGGAAACGTATCGCTATCCACCGTAGCGACGCAGGGCGCTAACCTCATACTCTCCGGTACCGCTCGCGCCTACGAGGATGTCCTCCGCTACGCTGCCGACCTGCGGGGGACAGGGGCTTTCTCAGGAGTGGCTATAGTGCGGATGGACACTCCGGGAGATACAGGGGATCAGGCGGGCCAGAGTACCAGCCAGCTTGTCACCTTTCAGGCCAGGGCCGCCATCCCGCTTGCCCAGGAAACGGGCACCCGGGCAGCCCAGCAGTAGCCTCGCGGCACCAGGGCGTGCGGGTGTGCCATCCCCCCCCAGCCTCTACCTCTAAAATACGTCGTCCTCGTAGGGGAGGAACTCCGTGTCCCCCCGCCCAAGGGGCACCTGGGCGGGCACAGAGCCCCGCCCCTACGACCGTGACAGTCCTCAAGGGCATTTTCATACTCTGTGGTGCCCGCCGCAATCGGGCATGGGGTATTTACTGGAGCAAATCTCTGGTCCCCCTCTGGTGGGGCGTCCTTGAAATACATTGATAAATCAGGGCTGGTGCGGGTGCAGGCCGACAGGTCGGCCTGTCGGGGGCACCCAGAGGGTGCCCGGGTGTCCCCCAGCGAGCTCGCCCGCACCCACGATGGATTTCTGGTTTGCAGGGCAGAC
>JACPQK010000073.1 GCA_016190535.1 Chloroflexota bacterium
GCCCCACTGCCCCCGTATCCCTCGGGGAAAGGGATGCCCATGATCCCCAGCGAGCCCATCTGTCGCACAAGGTCGTAGGGAAACTGGGCGCTCTGGTCCAGGTGCTGGGCCACCGGAGCAATCTCTTTTTCAGCAAAATCCCGTACCATAGCGCGCAGGGCCAGATGTTGCTCGGAAAGCTCAAAGTCCATGGATATCTTTACCCCACAGAGCCAATTCCACCTTTGGCCCAAGATCCCTTTTGCCCTCCCTTGTTTCGAGGGCATGCTCGAGCCGGGGGCACTCCATCGATTATGGCAGGTGTCTGGATGGGAGGCAACTGCCGGAGATGGGCCTAGGCCCGTGGGTGGGGTTTCGTGAAGGGTCCCTTGTGGATGGATTCGGCTCCTCCCCTGGAGGGGGGAGATAAAGGAGGGGGCTGTCCCTGTTCCTCCCACTGATTGACTTAGTAGAGAATAGTTGCAGTTGCAAAATATTTCTGTTAGTATTCATTAGTGATGGAGCTACGTTATCAGGCTGCCTCCGGCCATACCGACAGCGAAGAAGGGAGCGTCGCAGATCAGCTACGGCGGCTGGGCTACCGCCTGACCCCGCAGAGGCTGATGGTACTCTCCTGCCTGGGCAGCAGCGCAGACCACATGAGCGTCGAGGAGATACACCGCCAGGTATGCCAGCGCTACCCGCGCCTGCCCATATCCACCGTGTACCGCGTACTGGAGCTACTGGAGGGGCTACACTTCGTGACCAAGACGGACCTGGGAGAGGGGCGCGTCCGTTACCACCTGGCCGAGAAGGGTCACCACCACCACCTTATCTGCGAAAGGTGCGGCAAAGTGGAGGAGATGGACGAGGGCCTGCTACATCCTCTGACCGCTGCCCTGGTACGTCAGTACCGCTTCCAGGCCAACCTGAGACACCTGGCCATCTTTGGCCGCTGCCACCACTGTCAGACACCGGACCAATGGGAGAGCTCTGGGGAGGCATGAGATGAGCACCACGCCCTGGCTGGCGCTGCTGCTGGGACTTCTCCTGGGGGTAAGGCACGCTTTCGACGCCGACCACCTGGTGGCGGTGAGCACCATCGTCAGCGAGTACCGCAATCCCCTGCGGGCTTTGTGGGTGGGGGTCTCCTGGGGGCTGGGGCATACTACCACCTTATTGCTAGCTGGTGTCCTTATCCTGTTTGCTCGCATCTCCTTTCCAAAAGGGGTTGCCTTGTTCTTCGAGTTTCTGGTGGGGGTGATGCTGGTTGTCCTGGGCCTTCAGATATTCTGGAACTTCAGGAAGGGGAAGTTCCACCTCCATCCCCACGAGCATAAGGAAGCGTCCCACCTCCATTTTCACTCCCATGAAGAGACCCCCGAGCATATCCATCACACGGGAGTCCGGTGGAACAACTTTGTCTATTTCCTGATCGCAGGGATTACCCCCGGGGAGCATAGGCAGCAGCGAGTTGTTGGTCCAGGGAGGCCTTTCTTCCGGGTCAAGTCCTACATGGTGGGTACTGTCCACGGCCTGGCGGGCAGCGCTGCCCTGCTTCTCTTGGCGGTGGCTGCCCTGGACACGCCGTGGACTGGCGCCCTTTACATCCTGCTCTTCGGCCTGGGCTCGATCGCGTCCATGGGCATTGTAACCATCTTTATCAGCGTGCCCTTTACGGCTTCGGCTCGGCTACCCCGGCTGAACCGCCTGGTGCAGACGGCGGCAGCTACCATGAGCATCCTCTTCGGGGTGCTCCTGATGTACGAGATCGGGATCGTAGAGGGCCTCTTCAGGGCCAGCTAGCCCTGAGCCAGCAGCTCCAGGCTCAGGTCCAGCGCAGGCGCAGAGTGGGTAAGAGCGCCTATGGAGATGAGATCCACTCCCGTCTCAGCTACGGCCCGCACATTGTCTAGCCTGATACCCCCGGAGGCCTCCACTATGGCCTTCCCCGCTACCCGTCCTACGGCTCGACGCATCATCTCCAGGGGCATATTGTCCAGGAGCACGGCGTCAACGCCTGCCTCCAGGGCGGCCTGGAGCTGCTCCAGGCTGGAGACCTCTACCTCCAGCCTGAGGGTGTGAGGGAGCCGCCGGCGCAGCCGGCGCAGGCCCTCCACCATGTCAACTCCCGCCGCCGACAGAGCGGCCAGGTGGTTGTCTTTCACCAGGACGCCATCGCCCAGGTGGGTGCGATGGTTGTGGCCCCCACCCACCCGGACGGCGTATTTCTCCAGAAGGCGCAGTCCGGGCGTGGTCTTGCGGGTATCCACGATACGGGCTTTGGTCCCTGCCACCGCCTGTACATAGCGGGAGGTTGCTGTAGCAATGCCGCAGAGCCGTTGCAGGAAGTTGAGGGCGGTGCGCTCCGCCGCCAGGATGCTGGTCACCTGGCCCCGGACCGTGGCCACCCGCATGCCCGGCTCCAGAGGGGTGCCATCGGAAAGCCCCCGGCGGAACTCCAGCAGAGGGTCCCTCAGGGCGAAGGCCAGCTCTGCCACCTCGATACCGGCCAGCACCCCGGGAGCCTTGGCCACAATTTCCCCGGTGCCTTGCACCTCCGGAGGAACGAGGGCCAGGGTAGTAATGTCCTGCCAGGAGCTATCCTCCTCCAGCGCCTCGGCGACCAGCCGCCGGACTCGGGGGTCTGTGGTTATCATAGAACGCTACCCTTAAACACTAGCCCCAGGTTATTACAGGGGACAGCGCCGGTCAATCCGGGCCTGAGTAGTGGGTCATGCTGAGTCCTGACGAGTCAGAGCGAAGCATCCGTACCCCCACACCAGACCTCCATCGGGAGACGGATTCTTCAGTCCTCCCGACACTGTCGAGACTCCTTCAGAATGACACGCTACCCTGTATTCTGGACGAGAACAAAGCCTTGTTGGTTGCCCGCCAGGGATGGTAATATGGGCCGGGCACGGCATATTCACCAGCATCAATGTCAGGAGGTAATTTTGAACCCCAAAGATCTGAGGTACACTAAAGGGCATACCTGGGTGAAGCGCGCAGATGCGGAGGCTACCATCGGCATCACCAACTACGCCCAGGAACAGCTCGGCTCCGTCTTGTTCTTGGATATCTCTCAGGTGGGGGAGCTGGTCAAGCAGGGGCAACCCTGTGGCACTGTGGAGTCCGACAAGGCCACCTCGGAGGTCATGTGCCCGGTCAGCGGCAAAGTGGTTGCCGTCAACCAGAAGGCCCTGGATGCCCCGGAGCTAGTGAACCAGGACCCTTATGGCCAGGGCTGGCTGCTCCGCATCGAGATGAGTGACTCCAAGGAGCTGGACGTTCTGATGACCGTGGAGGCCTTTGAGGCATACACTGCCGGCAGCTAGACCCCGAATTGTCTGGGCAGATATGGCGCTTACTGATGAGCGGGCCCGCCCCAGGGCCCTGGAACATGGCCCTGGACGAGGCGATCTTCCAGCTTTACCTGGAGCAGAGTAAACCGCCCACCCTCCGGATATATACCTGGAGCCCGCCCTGCCTTACGGTAGGTTATTCCCAGTCAGTGGCACGGAACATAGACCTGGGGCGTTGCCAGGCCGCGGGCTTGCTCGTGGTGCGGCGCCCCACGGGCGGCCGGGCCATACTCCACGGGGCAGAGGCAACCTTTAGCCTGGTAGCGCCTGTATCCTCTGGCTCCATAGCCAGCTCTTACGGGACGGTGGCCCAGGCGGTAATCCTGGCCCTGGCCACCTTTGGACTGAAGGCGGAGATGGCTGGTCCCCGGGCCAGGCCCCTTGACTCCCCGCGCAGCGGCGCCTGTTTCGATTCCGCCTTTGGCCACGAGGTCGTCCTGGGGGAGCGCAAGGTCGCCGGCATCGCTCAGGCCCGCAGGCTAGAAGGCATGCTCTGTCAGGGGACCCTGCTCCTGGATATGGACGCCTCTCGCCTGTTCAGCTTCCTCCTGTTGCCAGAAGAGGAGAAGCGGCTGTATGCGCACCGCTTTCAGGACAAGGTGGTCACCCTGAGCGAGGCCCTGGGGCGGCCGGTCTCCTGGGAGGAGGCGGCCCAGTCCCTGGCCCGGGGCTTCGCTCAGGCCCTGGAAACGGACCTGGTGCCCGATGAGCCCACGTTGGAGGAAACAGACCTGGCCCAGAGGTTGCTGCAGGAGAAATACCACAACCCCGCCTGGAATCTGGCGAGGTAAGAGCAGTTCCCCGGTGAGAGCACCTGACCTGTCACCCTCCCTCCTCAAATGGCTGACCCTGACCACGGTGTCCCTGGGTGTATTCATGGGCACCCTGGACGCGGGCATAGTTAACATCTCCCTTCCGGCCCTGAGCCAGGCCCTGGGGACCGACGCCGCCACGGTGCTCTGGGTGCAAGCCGCCTACCTGCTGGTGAGCACAGGCCTCCTGCTCACCCTGGGCAGACTGGGGGACCTGCGCGGCCGCAAGGCGATGTACATGATTGGCTTTGCCCTCTTCGCCCTGGGCCTGGGGCTGAGCGCCCTTTCCCAGAATATCTACCAGCTTATCTTGTTCCGGCTGGTGCAGGCAGGGGGCCAGTCCATGACTGTGGCCAACAGCAACGCCGTGCTTACCTCCGTTTTTCCCTCCCAGGAGAGGGGCAAGGCCCTGGGCATGATGGGGGCTGTGGTAGGTGCTGGCCTGGCGCTGGGCCCTTTGACGGGGGGATGGCTGATAGATTTCCTGGGCTGGCAGGCCATCTTTTACGCCAGGGTCCCCATAAGCCTTGTAGGGCTGGCTTTGGCCTGGTTAGCCCTCAGAGATGAGGCGACCCCGGAGGCGAGGCCCAAGCTGGACCTGGCGGGAGCGGCGACCTCCTTCGTGGCTATGGGCAGCTTCCTGCTCTGGATCAACCAGGCTACCCGCTCGGGGCTGTCCTCGCTCGGGCCCTGGGCCTTCGCCGCGGTAGCGGCCATCTCGGGGCTGGCCTTCCTGCGGATAGAGCGCAGGGTCGAAGGCCCCGTAGTGGACCTGGCCCTGTTTCGGAGCCGCATCTTCGCCCTGGCTAATATCGCCCATGTCCTCTACTTCGCAAGCTACACCATAATTGCGCTAGGGTTCCCTTTTTACCTCGTCACCGGGCTGGGCCTCACCTCCGGCCAGGCGGGCACGGTGTTCACCCTCAGCCCGGGGCTGCGTATCGCCCTCTCCCCCCTGGCCGGGTGGCTCTCCGACCGCGTGGGGCCACGGCTGCTGACCACTTCCGGGATGGCGCTGAGTAGCGGCGGGTTTCTCCTCCTGAGCCGTCTGGGGAGCGCCTCTCGCCTGGAGGAAGTGGTAGCCTATCTCATCGTGACCAGTCTGGGCCTGGCCATCTTCGAAGCCCCCAACATGAGCGCCATCATGGGGGATGCCCCCAGGGAGCGCCAAGGCACCGCCTCGGCCCTGGTGGCTATCTCCCGGCAAGGAGGCATGACCCTGGGCCTGGCCGCCTCCGGTAGCCTGCTCGCGGCACGGCAACGGGGCCATGCCGTCCACCTCGCTGCGGCCCATACTGACCCCGCCACCATCCCCCAGCTTGCGATGGTAGCGGGCTTCCATGACACGCTCTTGATGCTGGCGCTGCCCGTCTCCACCATCGCTCTGGTCATAGCCCTGGCTACAACAAAAGGTAAGAGGCCCCGCTAGCCAGCGGGGCCTCTCTTGTTTCCTGCATCAAGGACTAGACGATGCCGGTCCGGCTGTAGCGGCCCTCCGTATAGACCTGAGAGTCCTTGGCGTAGTCCGCGGGCAGATAGGTCTCGCTGGAGGCGAAGCGTTTGGGGTCGTACTCGGCTAGCTTGAGGGCGGCCCGCTTGGCGTCGATGTGGGCCAGGGCCTTCTCCACGATCTTGTGTACGTTGGGTTCGAACTCCAGCTTGCCCCCTACCTTCTGCTCCCAACCCTGGCTGATGAGGCGGGTTATCTCCGGGCTTCCCTCCACCGGTGAACCTACCCCGAAGAGGACATAGGCACCCGAAGCCACAAAGTAGGTGGCGATGGTCAATGCCTTCTCGTGCATCCACTCGGGGCAGATGCCTACCGCGGGGATATCGCTGATGTCCTCCCCCAGGCCACCCTCGGTGGCCATCTGGGTGAGGACAGTGAGGATGCGGGAGTTGTCCACGCAGGACCCCATGTGCAGCACCGGGGGTACGCCGATGGCCTGGCACACCTCTTTCAGTCCGGGCCCCGCGGCATCCATCACCTCAGGGGTCAGGTAGCCATGCTTGCCGCAGGCGGCAGCCCCACAGCCCGTGGCCACCACCACCACGTCATTGGCGATAAGCTCCCGGAC
>JACPQK010000075.1 GCA_016190535.1 Chloroflexota bacterium
CTACTATGCCCACCCCGGTGCAGCGGGGTGGGTTAGCAATCCACGAATTACGGCAGGAGGGGCAAACTGGACTATTCCGACACTGGCCGCTGGGCTAAATTGAGGACCCGGAATATCTCCACGCCGTCCTCGTGGTACATCCCCTGGATCCCGGGCATATTCTCGAACTTGGCCAGCCCGGATGGGGGATAGTAGAGCCGCTCCACAGCGCCGACTACTATATATTGGACGCGGTACTTGCTTATGACCCGTTGTGCCGCTGCTGGGTCGGTGGCCCGGTACAGGAGGTCGACGTCCCGCAGGCGCTCTTCGACCATCCACTGGTAGTCCCAGCGCTGTTGCCTCTGGTGCCACTCCCAGCCGATGATTGTGGGCAGGCCGGTATAGATCGATATGCGCGAGCCCCAGCAGTAGATGGGGGTAACGGCTTCGGCGATGACCGGGCTGCCCGGGACGTTCTCTCGCAGCCAGCGGATGGCCTTCAGGTCTGGCTCCAGAGCAATGGTGCCCTGGACATTACACCAGGAGGGGTATTGATACGTGCTCTCCCGCATGTAGGCCGTGCCGTCCAGGGAAGGAGAAAGTACCTGGAAGCGGTCGGCCAGCCGGGCCCGGGTGCCGGCTACGGGATAGATGGCCGTGCTCATCAGGAGCAGGGCCAGGGCTGTCAGCCATGCTCCCCTGCCCAGCCAGGGCCAACCCCTGGCCCGTGGCCAGAGCCACCAAAGGGCATAAGCGGCCGCCAGTGCCCAGAGCACCCAGGCCTGGAGATAGAACTTGAACACCGTGTTCATACGCACGATGTCTCCCTCCAGGGTGACCAGGTCCACGCCGATGCCCAGGGCGGCGGCCAGGGCAATGAGGGCCAGTACCAGCAGCCAGGGTCGCTGCGCCTGGCCCGGGGAAGCTCCCAGGATTGTGGCCAGGGCCACCACGGTCAGCCCCGCCAGAGTGAGAAAGCCTGGTGTGCTCCCCCCCAGTAGGCCAAGGGCCAGTGCCAGGGCAAATGCCCCGGCCACTAGGGAAATTCGCCAGGGGGCTCGCAGTATATGGCTGCGGAGGGGCCACAGTCTGCCGGCGAGCAGGCCCAATGTCAGGAAAAGGAATAGCCCGTGGATAAGGAAATACTGGCTGAGGGGTGTTCGTTCCGGGCTGGCCGTGACGCCGGTGTAGAAGAACTGGTAGCGCTGGTGGAAGGGGAGGAAGAGTAGTGTGCTCAGCCCGTAGAGCACGGCTATTTTCAGCAGCGTCAGGATAGCCTCTCGGACATTGGGGCGCTGTCCGGCGTGCCCGGCGATGGCCAGGGCCAGGCCGCCCAGGAGCAGGTAGGTGGGGAAGTCCCAGGAGTTGGTGCCACGCAGTGCCCCCAGCACCAGGGCCAGGGAGGCCAGCAGGGGGGCCTGCTGCCGGAATCCGGTCCATCCCGCCGGGGTCCGGTCCAGGGCCAGGGCCACCGCTAGGCCAATGGCGAGTAGTGTAAAGGGGAGGGCCAGGAGGTGGGCGTGGAGGTCGGAGAAGAGGAAAGTGAAGAAGGGAAACTCAGTTATGGAGATGGAAGGGGGCATCATGCGGGTGCTGCGCCAGTAGTCGAAGAGGGGGGGGCTGCTGTCGCCCAGGCGGGCCAGCAGCGCCCCGCCCATTTGGAGGAGGCCGTCCAGGTTACCCAGCACGGCCACGAAGGCAGCCCCGGCCGCTCCGGCCTGGTGGGCGCTGCTGGCCCGCCCCCCGCTGGCCCTTACCAGGTTGTGGACCACGCCAAAGGCTCCACCAATGGTCAGGGCAAAGAACAGGGGCACTACCAGATTGTAGGCCACCTCTGGGCGGATACCGGTGAGCTTGATGGGCACCGCCGCCAGGAACTGGCCCAGGTAATAATAGTTCAAGTAACCGCCGGCGAACCACGGGTCGTAGGGGGGCATGAAGTCGGAGCGGAGCACCGCATTGAGGTAGGCGAAGTCCATGGGCTTCTCTCCCCCCCGCCACATGTGCCACAGGTCAGGGTTGGCCACGCGCAGCGCCAGGAAGCCGAAGAAAGCGGCCAGGAACAGGGCCTCCTGGGTGACCAGCAAACGCCAGTGTGCCCTGAAGAAGGAGAGCAGCTCCCGGCGCTTATGCCAGGCCACGTGTGCTGAGACTGCGGCCAGCAGGGCCCAGCCCAGGCCGATACTGGCGGAGGTGAAGGGTAGCCAGCCCAGGCTGGCCAGCCACCAGGGCACCAGGGCCAGCAGGAGAAGGGATAGGGCCTTGTTCAGCAGGTAGCCCCGGTCGGCCAGGGGACGGAACAGGAGCCAGCTCAAGGGGAGGGTGGTCAGCGCCAGGCCTTCGATGAACAGCAGCCAGACCACTATCGGGTAGCGCTGGCTCAGGCTATCCGCTAGGAATATCTGGGACCAGGTGCCCCCCGCCTGCTGCGCTACTACGCGTCCGGGGGAGAGCAACAGCCCTGGGCCTTTGCTCTGGGAAGGGGTAGTCAGGGCCTGGGCCAGCAGAGAACGTACTGTTTCCGAGTCGAAGTCTGGCGTCTTCTCGAACAGCATAGTCAGGGGATGGTCGTAGACAGTGAAGGACTCATCGGCATAGCCCAGACCCAAGGAGAGGCCGCCGGGTAGGAAACGGTCAAGGCCTGCCGGGGGTGGCAGGCTGGGACGGGAGAAGGTGTCATCCGTCAGGCTTATCCCCAGGAGGTTGGGGTAGCTGGCCTCCGCCCGGGCCAGGCGGAACCCCAGCTCCCCCGAGAAGAGCATCTGGTAGTAGCGGGTGGTCACGGGGTAGCGTTCGGGGAGGCGGGGGATGGTGCCGTACATCCTGTTGCCAAAGAGGTATATGTAATTCGCCTGCTCCAGTACCTTCACCATGCGGTCCAGCTTCTCGGGGCTGTCGTCGTTGTACGGGTCGATCTCCAGCCCTCCGAAACTCATGGGCCGCAGGCCCTCGTCCCAGAGCTCCCATACAACGCGGGAGCCCGGTGGCAGGTTGGCCTGGGCCCAATGGGCCAGGCGCACCGCCGGGTGGGGCTGCGAGTAGATGTTGACATAAGATAGGGCGTAGAGGGCGGAGAAGGTCAAGACCGCCGCTATCACGGCGGTGGCCCAGGAGGTGCGGGGTCGTGGCAGGCGCGCTGTCCACACTCTGGCAGCCAGCAGCCCGCGGGCGGCCATGAGGCTAAGGAAGGGCAACAGGGGGAGCATGTAGCGCAGGAACTTGACCTCGAAGCTGCCCACCAGGGCAAAGTAGGGCACTATCCAGGAGAGCAGCAGCAGATCGGCCCACTGGCGTCGAGCCAGGCCCCGCCACAGGCCGAAGGCCAGGCCGCCCAGGGCCGCCAGGCCCAGAGGGAGGCCCATACCCCACTTGAGGAGTTGCTCCAGGGGGTATAGATAGGCGGTAGTCCCGATGTACTGGCGGGTGTAGGGCAGGTCTATGGCCCGCTGTGCCATGGCGCTCTCTCGGCGGATATCTCCAAGGTAGGTGGACCAGTCCAGCAGGGCGTAGGGCTGGGCGACCATTGCGGTGAGGGCGGCCGCGCCGCTAATGACCAGCAGGCCACCCAGGGCAGCGCGGAGGCGGGGACCCAGGGGCTGGCCAGTGGGCAGGCTCATTTGAAGTACACATGCCCCCAGCACGGGGATGAACAACAGGGCGGCACTGGCCTTGGAAGCCACAGCTAGGCCCAGGCTGACCCCGGCCAGCAGGGCGCTGGGAACGTCCCGCCTTTCTATGCCCCGGGCCAGGAAAAAGAGGGTGGCTACGGCGAAGGTGGTGAGCAGCACGTCCGAGGTATAGAAGTGGCTGAGCTGGATGTGGAGCACGGTGACAGCGGTGAACGCGGCCCCCAGCAGCCCCGTCCCTCGCCCGTAGAGGCGAGAGCCCAGGAGGTAGACCAGGGACACTGTGCCCACATCGAAGAGGGCTGATAAGGCTCGCCCTACCAGCCGCATGTCCAGGAAGGAGAAGGTGGCGGAGGCTAGCTTGAGCAGGTAAAGGGGGAAGCTACCGTAGGGGAACCAGTGGGGGTTGAGGGGGCTTTCCCTGTCC
>JACPQK010000082.1 GCA_016190535.1 Chloroflexota bacterium
GGGATGCCCTCCCCGCCCCGATGCCCTGATCTATGGCCTGATGAAGCTCCAGGAGAAGATAGCCCGGGAGTCCCTGGCTGGGGGAAGGGGCCGATGACTGCCGCGCTGGCACCTGGGGATATGGCCCGGGAGCTAGAGTCAGCCCTGTCCGGGGCAGTAGTCGAGGCCACCGACGAGGCGCTGGTAGTCCGTCCCCAGGCGGTGCTGGAGGTCGGCCGGTGGCTCCATTCCCGCCTGGGCTTTGACTTCCTGGAGTGTCTTACCGCGGTGGACTACCTCCAGTACTTTGAGGTCAGCTACTTCCTTCTCTCGGTATTCCGCAACCAGAGCCTGGTGCTGAAGGCCCGCCTGCCGGGGCGGGAGGACCTGCGCCTGCCTTCCGTAACGCCGTTGTGGCAGGGGGCTGACCTCCAGGAGCGGGAAGTCTACGACCTTTTTGGCATCTACTTTGAGGGACATCCTCACATGAAGCGGCTCTTTCTCTGGGAGGGTTTCCCCGGCCATCCCCTGCGGAAGGACTTCCTATGAGTCAGCAGGAGGAAGTCCTGGCTACTGAGCCCATGATTCTGAATATGGGGCCTCACCACCCCAGCACCCACGGCGTCTTCCGCATGCGGGTGGCCCTGGAGGGCGAGGTAATCGTGGATATGGAGCCGGTCTTCGGCTACCTCCACCGGGGCATCGAGAAGCTGGCTGAGGCCAAGACCTACGTCCAGGTGGTGACCCTCACCGACCGCCAGGACTATGTGGCCGCTATGACTAACAACCTGGCCTATGTGATGGCGGTGGAGAAGCTGGCGGGCATCCCCGTGCCTGAGCGGGCAGAGTACATTCGGGTAATCATGGCGGAGCTTATGCGCATTGCCAGCCACCTGGTAGCCATAGGCTTCTTCCTGAATGACCTGGGTGTGTTCCAGACCGTCCTTCTCTATACCTTCCGAGAGAGGGAGAGGATCCTGGACCTCCTGGAGATGGCCAGCGGTCAGCGGATAAACTTCTCCTACATGAGGCCTGGTGGCGTGGTGCAGGACCTGCCCCCCGAGTTCATCCCCAGGCTTCGGGAGCTGCTTCGGGAGCTGCCTGGCTACTTCGATGAGTACGAGCAGCTTATTAACGAGAACGAGATAGTGCTGGCCCGGACCAAGGAGCTGGGCGTCCTGCCGGCGGCCAAGGCTGTAAACGCCTCGGCCAGCGGCCCTGTGCTGCGGGGCAGTGGGGTGCCTTTCGACCTGCGCAAGGCCGACCCCTACAGCGTCTATCCCCGCTTCCAGTTCGACGTGCCCACCGGCAGTATCGGCGACGCCTACGACCGCTACCTGGTCAGGGTAGCCGAGATGCGGCAGAGCGTGCGCATTCTGGAGCAGGCCGTGGCAACCCTGCCCGCCGGGCCCCATCGTACCCGCACCCCCTGGCTGGTCCGTCCCCCGGTTGGGGAGGCCTACGCCCACATCGAGTCCCCCAAGGGCATGCTGGGAGTCTATCTGGTGAGCGATACGGGTATCTCCCCCTACCGCTACAAGGTGCGGCCTCCCTCCCTCATCAACCTCACCACCCTGCGAGACCTGGTGATAGGCTGCAAGGTGGCCGACTGCATCGTGGTCTTCGGCAGCATTGATATCAACATGGGGGAGGTGGACCGCTGATGCCCCGGTCCTGGGACAACCTGGTCTACAACTGGCTGGCGGGCTTCCTGCCCGAGTGGGTTGCCTTCGCGGTCATGGGCCTGCTGGTCATGGCGATTATCCTCAACTTCCTGGCCTTGCTGGTAATGGTACTCCAGTACCTGGATCGCAGGCTGATAGCCCGCTTCCAGGTGCGCTTTGGGCCTAACCGCGTGGGGCCGGCGGGCCTTCTTCAGCCCCTCGTCGACACCATCAAGCTTCTCACCAAGGAGGACCTTCGACCCCGCCTGGCGGACCCGCTGGTGTTCACCCTTGCGCCTGTGGTTGCCTTCGTGCCCGCCGTGCTGGCCTTCGCAGTTATCCCCTTTGGCAAGAGCGGTTTCCTGGCGGACCTGAACGTTGGCATCCTTTACATCTTCGCTATCACCAGCGTGGAGGCCCTGGCCATAGTCATGGCCGGCTGGGCCTCCAACAACAAGTACTCCCTCCTCGGCGCCATGAGGGCGGTGGCCCAGCTCATTAGCTACGAGATCCCCGTGGTACTTTCCATCCTGGGGGTAGTCATCATCACCGGGACCCTCTCCCTGGCGGGCATCGTGGAGAAGCAGTCGCTACCCTTCATCCTGCTCCAGCCCCTGGGCTTCTTCATCTTCCTGGCGGCCGGGACGGCGGAGGCGGGCCGGACTCCCTTTGACCTGCTGGAGGCCGAGTCGGAGATCATCGCCGGCTACCACACGGAGTACAACGGGATGAGATGGGCACTGCTCCAGCTTGGAGAGTACGTGGCGTCCTTCCTGGTGGCCTCGGTGGTGACCACGCTGTTCCTGGGCGGCTGGAAGGGGCCGGGGCCTGAGGTGCTGGGCTACCTGTGGTTCTTCCTCAAAGCCATGCTGGTCTACCTCCTCATGCTCTGGGTGCGGGCCAGCCTGCCCCGGTTGCGCATTGACCAGGTCATGGGCTTTGCCTGGAAGTTCTTGCTCCCCCTGGCCCTGTTCAACGTATTCATCACCGGAGCGGAAGCCCTCATCTGGCCGGACTTCCCCTGGGTCCTCTTCCCCGTAAACATAGCCATAGCCCTGGGCCTGCTGGTTTCCTGGTCCAGCCTCTTCCAGCTTCGGGCCTACCGCCGGGCGGAGGCTTAGCATGTACGGCACGGGTATCCTCAAGGGCCTGGCGACAACCCTGAAGAACGCCCTGAGGCCCCCCTTTACGGTCCAGTACCCGGAGCAGCGCCTGCCCATTGCCCAGCGCTTCCGGGGCTACAACTTCGCCTGGTACCGGGAGAAGTGCACCGTGTGCTGCACCTGTGCCAAGGCCTGCCCCGTAGGCATCATCTATATCGTGGGCCGCCTTGAGCCTAACAACACCTACTATGCCGAGAGGTTCGAAATAGATACCGGCCGCTGCCTGTTCTGTGGCCTCTGCGTGGAGTCCTGCCCTTTCGAGGCCATATACATGGGGCGGGAGTTCGAGCGGGCCACCTATGCCCGCCGGGAGGAGTTCCTCGACTGGGCCCAGAAGGACGGGGACCCCCGGGTGCCCAGCGCCTGGTTCCGTCCCTGTGAAGAGGTGGGGGTGGAGACCCACTACCTGCCCCCGGAGCAGCGGAAGCTGAATCTATGAGTGCCTTCGATCTCGCCTTCTGGGTGCTGGCCACCGTCACTGTGCTGGCGGCCCTGGGCGTGGTGCTGCTGCGGGACCTCTTCCGGGCGGCACTCCTCCTGGTCCTGGCCTTCATGTCAATTGCCGGGATCTACATCACCCTCCACGCTGATTTCCTGGCGGTGGTACAGGTGCTGCTCTATGCGGGGGCCATCGCCATCCTCATTGTCTTCGCCATCATGCTTACCAGGGATATGCCTCAGGGCAATCCCTTCAACCGTCTCCACCCCGTAGCACTGGCGGTCAGTGGCCTGCTGCTAGCGGTCCTGGTCTGGGCGGTGCTGGCAACCCAGTGGCCGACCTCTTTCCTGCCCCCCCTGGAGCCTACCACCGCTGCGTTGGCCGACATCCTGCTGGACACCTATGTCCTGCCCTTTGAGATCGCCTCAGTGCTGCTGCTGGCGGCACTCATCGGGGCCATTGTCATGGCCCGGGAGAAATAGGCGATGAGCGTGGGGCTGGAACACTACCTGGTGCTCTCGGCGGTGCTGCTGTGCATCGGCCTCTATGGTGCCCTGGCCAAGAGCAACGCTGTAGCCATTCTCATGGCCATCGAGATTATGCTCAATGCCGCCAACGTGGCCTTCGTGGGGCTGTCCCGCTACGTGACGCCTCAGCTGCTCACGGGACAGGTCTTTGCCCTCTTCGTCATAGTGGTAGCGGCGGCGGAGGTGGTGGTGGGCCTGGCCCTGGTGCTGGCCATCTACCGCAGTCGCCGCACGGTGGATGCCACCCAGGTGGACCTGCTGAGGGGATAGACGCGATGAGCAAGACAGGTAGTTGGCGTCTGCGTAGGGGCGGGACTCTGTGCCCGCCCTCCGGGGAGGACACGGGGTTCCTCCCCTACGATGAATCATTATGGTAGGGACGCCGCAGGCCAACCAGGTGCCCATACCCCGGCTGTGGTTCCCCATCCGCCGGGCGTCTAACCGCATCATCGCCGAGATGTGGCATGAGCTCTTCGAGGCGGAGGGTGTCCCCTGCCACATCCTGCCCGAGGACCCGGAGCTGGTGATGGCGGTGGGCGTGCCCTACAAGGTGTGCATCCCCCTGGGGCGGGAGCACGTCATTGAGGAGATCCTGAGGAAGCTGTAGATGTCTGCTGACCTGGAGCTGCATTATCCGGAGATTGCCTTCTGGGCGATAATCTTCCTGCCCCTGCTCTCTTTCCTTATCATCTCCCTCTTCCTGCGGCCCTTCTTCCCCCAGAGGCCCAAGCTGGCGGGCTACGTGACCATCGCTGCCATTGGCGGCTCGACCCTGCTCTCCCTGTGGGTGCTGGGGGCCGTAAACAGCGTTCAGGGGCGTGCCCTCCCCCTGCCCGAGCACCCCTGGCTCAGCATCGGCAACTTGAGCATCAGCTTTGGCCTGATGGTGGACGGGCTTACCGGCATCATGCTGGTGGTGGTGAGCTTCGTCAGCCTGCTGATTCAGGTATACTCCCAGGGCTACATGCGCGGCGACCCTGGCTATCCCCGCTACTATGCCTTCATGTCCCTGTTCACCGCCTCCATGCTGGGGCTGGTGCTGGCCAGCAACCTCATTCTCCTCTACATGTTCTGGGAGCTGGTGGGTCTGTGCTCTTATCTGCTCATTGGCTTCTGGTTCCAGCGCCCGGCGGCGGCAGCGGCGGCCAAGAAGGCCTTCATAGTCACCCGCTTCGGGGACTTCGGCTTCCTGCTGGCCATCCTCTACACCTACTTACAGACCCAGGGCCTGCCCGGTGGCCCCTCCTTTGATATAGCCCAACTCCATGCGTGGGCGGTGGCCGGTGCCCTGGGTGGCCCGGTTCTGACCTGGCTGGCCCTGGGGGTGTTCGCCGGGGCGGCGGGCAAGAGCGCCCAGTTCCCCCTGCACACCTGGCTGCCGGATGCCATGGAAGGCCCCACCCCGGTGAGCGCCCTGATCCATGCCGCCACCATGGTGGCCGCCGGGGTGTTCCTGGTGGCCCGCATGTTCCCCCTCTTCGAGCACTCAGAGCAGGCGCTGCGCGTGGTGGCCTACATCGGGGCCATTACCCTGGTCTTTGCCGCCACCATGGGCGTGGTGATGAACGATATCAAGCGGGTGATGGCCTACTCCACCATCAGCCAGTTGGGCTATATGATGCTGGGGCTGGGGATGGGCAGTGTAGCCGTTGGCATGTTCCACCTCTTCAACCATGCCTTCTTTAAGGCCCTGCTCTTTCTGGGGGCGGGCAGTGTGAACCATACCACGGGCACCTTCGACATGCGCCTCATGGGCGGCCTGCGCCGGGCTATGCCCTGGACCTTCGCCACCCTCCTGGTGGCTGGCCTCAGCCTGGCGGGGATACCCCCCTTCTCTGGTTTCTGGAGCAAGGACGGGGTCCTGGCCCTGGCCCGGGAGAACAACATCCTCTTTGTGTTGGCCCTGGCGGGGGTGTTCCTCACCGCCTTTTACATCTTCCGCATGATGTTCCTCACCTTCGGTGGCCACTATCGGGGTGGTGCTACCCCCGAGCATCCTTCGATAAGCTCAGGACATGGTGGCGGCGGGCACAGCGGCGGCCACGGTTCCCTCCACGAGTCCCCCTGGGTGATGGTGGTGCCGATGGCAGTGCTAGCGGTGCTCTCCGTGGTGTCCGGTATGGCCAACTACCCCACGCCCTGGATGGCGGAGCTGCTGGGAGAGCACGGGGAGGTGCTGGACCTGGGCCTGGCGGCAGGCTCCACCCTGGTAGCCCTGCTGGGGATCTTCCTGGCCTACGCTATTTACGGCGCCCGCTGGCTCTCCGCCGACGCCCTGGGCAGGGCGCTGAGGCCATTACATACCCTGGTCTCCCGCAAGTACTATTTCGACGAGCTGTGTGAGAACTTCTTTGTGATCAGGGTGGTCTATAGCTGGACGTCGGGCCTCATGCACTGGATCGATACCTACCTCATTGACGACGCAGGGAACCTGGTAGCCTGGGTGGGACGTAATATAGGAGCGCTGATAGCCAGGCTCCAGAGCGGACAGGTGCAGGCCTA